>JAGQPO010000617.1 GCA_020426665.1 Planctomycetales bacterium | reverse complement strand
TGTTCAGATAATTCAGCGACTTGATTCGCGGGCTGAGGGCGGCCGGATGATTTCGAATCGTCGACGCGGTGACCAATTCCAGACCGTTTTCGTAGTAGGAATCCGGATAAAGCGTGATGCTGTCGGCGATGATGATCACTTGAGGGTCGGAACACTTAAAGGGGTCCAATCCCAACGGACCCGATCCACGCGTCACGACCAGGCGAATGTATCCATCTTCGATTCCGTTCTTGGCCACCGTTTCGTTGGTGTCGGCCGCCAGTTGTTCCAACGAGATTGGGATTTGCAAGTTGATCGCTCTTGCGGATTCGTCCAGCCGCTCCAAATGCTGCGTCAGCCGAAACACTTTGCGGCCGTAGACGCGCATTCCTTCGAACACGCCGTCACCATACAGAAGTCCGTGATCGTAGACGCTTATTTTTGCCTGGTCGGGAGCAAAGTACTGGCCGTTAAGATAAATCTGTCGGGACATGTCGCCTGTCGTTTGTAACGTGATAGAGAATTCGAATTTGGTTTGCGTTTGATCAGCCGAGTTGCGACTTTGTGACCGCATCGACAACGGAGGCGTCAAAATAGTTGATCGACATTCCAGCGTCGACAACCAGCGACTGGGACGTTATCCCACTGCTTCGCGGAGACAACAAAAACGCCGCCGCATTGGCAACTTCGTCGGTTTGTACCGCTTCGCCTCGCGGAATCACTTGTTCGGCATACAGGTACGAATCGACGTAGCCGGGGATCCCGGCCGACGCGCTGGTTTTTAACAGACCTGCGGCAACGGCGTTGAACCGAACGCGACTGAATCGGCTGAAGGATTTCGTCAGAAACGCAAGCGATGACTCCAGGGCCGCTTTGATCGGCGCCATGAATCCGTAACTTTCACTCGCCATTCGGGTGGTGCTGATTCCGATCGTCACCACGGACGCGTCACGGTCGAATCGATCTTTCAATGCGTTGGCCAAACTGATCAATGAGTAGGCGGAGATGTCGACGGCCTGCAGAAACTGCTTTCTGGTTGTTTCATGAAACGGGCGGATGCCTTCGGGGTAGTCGGCAAAGGCGATTGAGTGCACCATTCCGGCCAGCGAGACACCTTCGTCGGCCAGTTGGTTCGCCAGTGAATCGATTTGATCTTGATGTTCGACGTCACAGATTCGCACGTCTCGATCGCTTAGAAGTTTTGCCGTGGATTCTTTTCTCTCGGGGCTACGGACACAGTAGATCACCTTTCCACCGGCCGACTCGATGATTTTGGCGATCGCCCAAGCCACACTTTTCTTGTTGGCCACGCCCAGGACAAGGAATGTCTTGCCGGCGAACTGCAGAAAATCGAATCCTGCGTTGTCAGTCACGCTGTTGTCTCCACCGTCTCGGGATCAGGGCGTGCGACGCTGCAGGCAAAATCCAGTCGCATCGCCAGTTTCCCATCGACCAGCATCTTACCGGTCAGATAAAAGGCATTGCTAAGTTGCTCGTTCAGCGTGACGTGGATCTCCACCGTGTCGCCGGGCCGGACCATTCGCTTGAATTTTGCCGTGTCAATCCGGGTTGCTACCGGGACACTGCCGGCGGCGTCTTTCATATAAGGATGCAGCAGCACGGCGCCGGCCTGCAGGCAGCATTCGCACTGGATCACGCCGGGGACGATTGGGTGTCCCGGGAAGTGACCTTGAACGAAAAACTCGCCGGCCAAAAATCTTTTTTTGCAAATAATCGACGACTCGTCGCGTTGCACAATTTCGTCGATCAAACGCATCGGCGGACGATGGGGGATCGCTTTTTCAATTTCTTCAATGCTCATGGTTGGTAATTGAAGTGTTCGCGAGTGTCGCGCCAAGACGGGAGGCAGGGATCAAATAGCCCGCAGGTCTCGTCGCCCGCAGGTCTCGCGCCACCGATGGCCTGTGATGGGCTCTTGGCCAGATGAACAAAACACCCCGTGCCCCTTTCCTCCTTGGCCTGAGACGATCATCATGTCCGGACAAGCCTGTTCCGTCGCACTGAGTCAACAGAAATCCACAAATTCAGCGTCCCCCAAGCCAGTGACCTTGCAGACCTCCCCCGAGTCAGTCAGTCGCGTTGAAAAGCGTTCGATTTACAACGTGCCCAACGCATTGACCAGCGTCCGATTCGCGTTGGCAATTGCGGTGATGACGCTGATCCCTCTGGGGCAGTATCTGGCAGCAAATATCGTGTTTGTTGTTGCCGCATCCACGGATTGGATGGACGGCTATTGGGCACGAAAATACGGTCAAGTCACCAAGTTCGGACGAATCTTTGACCCGTTCGTCGACAAAATCATCATTTGCGGTTCGTTCATTGCTCTGGTCGGTGTCGCTGGCACACCGGTGATGTCGTGGATGGCCACGCTCGTGGTAGGGCGGGAATTGTTGGTCACCAGTCTGCGCGGCATGATCGAAGGCAGTGGCAAAGATTTTTCGGCATCATGGCTCGGTAAATGGAAGATGGTCTTGCAGTGCGCCGCCGTGGTGGCGTCGTTACTGTTTCTGGAGTATCAAACTCCGCCGACATGGTTAAACGTAACGACGCAAGCCCTGGTTTGGTCGTCGATCCTTTTAACGGTCTACTCGGGTTATGATTACACCGTCGCGGCCGCCAAATTGATGCAAGACGATCCCGACGACGGACCGGAATGATCGCTCGATGCAAAGCCAAGTTCTCTTTCAGTACGGCTTCATCCTGATTTCGTCGACCGTGCTGGCCGTCGTCGCAACCGGTTGTCTGCTTTGGATCCAATACTTTCGTGGGCGTCACACAAGGAACCTGTGTGGCGATCTGTCGCGCGATCTGATCACGCGTTTGCCACAACCATTGCCACGGTGGACGGTCTTCGAGTTCTTGTTGATGTTCGGCATCATGATTATCGTCGCAACGCTGATGCAATCGCCGCGCGACGTTGATGCGGTGTCCGATGAAAGCGCGACGGTTGCCGAAACAGAACCGGAAACAAAAATTGACGTGGCTCAAGATGTTCGTGGTTCGGAAACGCTTGATCAACCCGCGTCGGCCGATGTTGCCGATCAGGTTGCGTCGGATCCCGAGGCGGATGCGAAGAAGTTGGGCAGTCAAATCAAAGTCCACTTCGCCGCTAATGTTACTGCTTTTCTTTTAACATTGATCTTCATCCGACTCGTGCATGGCGCGTCGTTGATGCATCTGACGTTGTTGCCGACACTCAGCGATCTTCGTCGAGGTGTTTTCGCAACCGCATGGATTCTGCCTCCGGTGTTGATCATCAACGTGTTCGTTTCAACGTTGGTGGAATACAAACATCCGGTGACGGATTTGTTGGCTGCGGAAAGTGGAACTCGGACCTTTTTCATGCTGCTGGTCTCGACAGCCCTGGTGACGCCGGTCGTAGAAGAATTTCAATTTCGACTTCTGCTGCAAGGCGGCCTGCAGCGTCTGGTGGACCGGCCCATGCCTGGTGAAACGGGAACGCTTTGGCACCCAACATCAGTCTGGCCGATCTATGTCAGCAGTATGATCTTTGCGCTGATGCATTCCGGGCAGGGCGCCGCGCCGATTCCGTTGTTCTTTCTGGCCGTCGGACTGGGGTTTCTGTACCAAAGGACTGGCCGTTTGTTTCCGGCGATCGTCGTCCACATGTTGCTCAACGGCACCACCTTGTGCATGGAGTTCTGTCGCGTCAACGCGGGAATGTGATCCCGCGAACGCTCGCGCGAGTCGGCCGATGTCGTTTGATCGTCAGTGGTTATCGCGTGACGCAGGGTCAGCGAAAGGTCGTTGACCCGTGGGTGCGTCGATTGTTATCAGCCGTATCGCGCGAGCGTACGGGCATCGGCCAGCACAT
>JAGQPO010000616.1 GCA_020426665.1 Planctomycetales bacterium | reverse complement strand
GGACAAGGCCCCGAACACTGCAGCGCCGGCGTCGAGCGGTTCCTGGCAATGACTGCAGAACACAACATCCAAGTCTGCCAACCGACGACGCCGGCACAGTACTTTCACCTGCTGCGACGTCAAGTGATCCGCAAATGGCGTAAACCCCTGATCGTCTTGACGCCCAAAAGTTTGCTGCGGCACCCTGATGTAATCAGTGAAAGAAACGAGCTTGCCGCGGGGAAATTTGAACGCATCCTTCGCGACAATGACGTCGACATGACCAAAGTACGCCGCGTCATGCTGTGTACCGGAAAAATCTATTATGACTTGAAAAAGAGTCGGTCCGAACGCGGCCTGGAAGATGTTGCGTTGATTCGACTGGAACAACTTTATCCGCTCGAAAGTAGCGAATTGATTTCCGCGCTGGACGGTGTGCCTCGTGACGCCGAAATCTTTTTCGTGCAAGACGAACCGCGCAACATGGGTGCATGGCCGTATCTGAAACTGAATTACGGCGATGTTTTCACAAGTGCCGGATGGAGTCTGGTTCCCATCACGCGGGCCGAGTCGGCCAGTCCGAGTACCGGCTCCATGGCGGCGCATTTGATGGAACAAAAAGAGTTGATTGAGGCAGCGTTCTCAGGTCTTTGATGAACGACTTTTAAAAAAGTGTTTTGCCATCAAACAGTTCGCGCATCGATATCTTTTTCGATGCGTTACAATCCGCGGAGGTGCCGCTGTTATCATGGGGCAATCCGATTTGAATATTTTTCATGGCCGAAGCACGGATGAACACGCTCTCTATTAGCCAACTGTCAACACTTCGTTGGGATTTGGAAACAGACGTCCTGGCCTATGCAAAGCATGGGTTCCGAGGAATAGGACTTTTCCGTCAGAAAGTCGAAGATTACGGGGTCGAACGCACGATCGAATTGTTGGATGAATACTCGATGCGCGCCACATCACTTTCGTGGGGTGGCGGATTCACCGGCAGTGACGGTCGCTCGTTTGAAGACGCCGTCTGTGATGCAATAAGCGCTGTGATACAAGCGGCACAGTTGCGTGTCGACACGTTGATCGTGTTGGCCGGCGGCAAAAACAATCATATCAAAACTCACCTCCGTCGCACGCTTTGTGCGGCGCTCGATCGACTCGCCGCGGTCGCATCCGAACACGGAATCCAGCTTGCATTGGAACCATTTCACCCCGGCTGCGGCGACGAATGGTCGTTCGTCAATGACTTGCAATCCACCCTGGCGATTATCGAACAGGTCGACAACCCTTCCTTGGGGCTGGTGCTGGATACGTACCACATCGGGATGGACCCAGAAGCCATCCGATGGTTGCCAGACGTGGCGCGACACATCCATCTGGTCCAGCTGGGTGACGGCCGTCATTGTCCCCACGGTGAAATGAACCGTTGCTTGCTCGGCGACGGTTGCGTTCCCTTGCCGGAATTAATGGAAATGTTACATGGCAACGGATACACCCGCGCCTGGGAGGTCGAACTGATCGGCGAAGACGTCGAAGTAATCAGCTACGATCACTTGCTCAATCACACCAAACGCTACCTGGATCAGACACTCAGTCAATTGTGTTAGTGCTTCGATAATTCTTGATTTTCGGGGTAAGAGACAGACTTCCAGTCCGTCGACAAAAGGCAATTCAAACGGAATGGAAGTCCGCCACAGTTAAGGATTGGGTGAAAGTTGTACGACGGA
>JAGQPO010000615.1 GCA_020426665.1 Planctomycetales bacterium | reverse complement strand
GCCGTCAACCGCTATCTAGATCCTAACATTCAATAATAGCAGCAGTGAGGTAAGTGGGGAAACATAGGGGGAGCGGCTCGAAGGCAGGATTCTGCACAAACTGTGCGGCAAGCCGCTTCTCTGCCGATTGAGTCGTGGATTAACGGCGTGCGCCTTCACTTATTCGCTTACCCGACTGTATTTTCGGAAGATCTTAATCAGTTCTTCCAGCTTCTCATCTCGCTGCTTGGCATTGCCACTTTCCAGCGCGCCTGCCACGCAGGACTTGATGTGGCTTTCAAGAATCTTTTGGCCCACTTTACCAAGGGCCCCGCTCGCAGCGGCGATCTGGGTGAGGATCTCTACGCAGTAGGCGTCCTCGTCCATCATCCGCTGGACGGCCGCTACCTGACCCGCGATTCTGCGCAGACGATTGCCGAGCTTCGTTTTTTCTTCGTCGGACAGCATAGATGGTTCACCGACGCGTAAGCCGGTAAAGATGGGGCATTGGCTTATACCCCATCTTACCGGCCCTCGTCTGACTGGGCTACTAGTCGCACTGGCATGCTGCAAATCAGCCTGTTTGCCTAAGCTGCAACCGATTGGCCCGCTTCGGCGCAACGGCGGCAAGCCTCCGCACACTTCTGGCAGTGGTCGTGATCGTGGGCGGCGCATTCCTCGGCGCACCACTGGCAAACCTCGGCACAAAGGCGGCAGTAATCGCTCGCGAATTTCGCGTCGATGGTCATCGCATGGACGCAGAGCGTGCAGATCGCAGCGCACTCCAAGCAGCACCTGGGGCAGGCATTCTTGCTCTCTTTGCCGAGCATCGCGACGACATTCGCCAAACAAGTGGTCGCACACTCTTGGCACGCTTCGACACACTTCGAGTAGGAAGGATTGGATGCCATGGGAGTCTCCGGTGTGAGGGAAAGGGAAGTACAGAACCGATGTCTGAACTCATCCTGCAAATCTTATACCCCAATGGGGTATCCTCACTCTTGGTTTACATCTGTGTGGACTACATCATCCCTTTCATCATCACCGGCGCAGCCTCGTAGCGGCCGGGCGTCCCGAATCGGCGGACGATTTCGGCGAACACGGCCCCCTTCTCCACCTCGTCGTCGCTCTCCATCACAATCTGGTAAAGGTCTTCCGGCAGCACGCGGAGCACCGTCATCAGGCCCATGACCGCCATCGGCCACATGGACCGCATCCCCTGCACTTCGCGGCGGTTCCAAATCGTCCGCATGAACTCGTCGGACATGCTCATCCCCTGCATCTTTTGGGGATAGCCGGGGGTTCGGAAACCGGGGTCTTCCTTCGTCAGAGCAACCGACGGATGAACGTCCAGGTTGGCCATGTAGCGATCAACCGTAGTGTCGCGGACTCGCGGACCGACCTGTCGGGTCATGTGGTTCATCATGTGATGGACCATGTGGCAATGGAACATCCAGTCGCCGGGGTTATTGGCGATGAATTCAAAGTCGGTTGCTTGAGCAATTCCGATCAGTTCTGTGTTTCGCGGAATCCAAGCAGAGTACGGAGTGCGGGCACCTTCGCGACCGGTTAGCCAAAATGTGTGACCATGAAGGTGGATCGGATGGTGCTGCATCGGCGCGAAATTCATGATGCGAACTCGCACACGCTCGCCATGCTTGACAACCAGCGGTGTCGTGTAAGGACCGCTCCGACCATTAATGGTGTGCCAGTTCCAATCCATCTTCCAACTGTCCGCGATGGTTTGCGAACTGTCGATAAAGAAATTCTGGAAGATCAATCCGAAATCACGGTCGACCGGTGGGTCGAAGACTTTTTTCGGATGGACGATGAACCAGCCCACCATTCCAAACGCTTCCTGCATCGGCACATGCGAGTGGTAGAAAAACGTGCCTTCCTCGTGAACGTCGAACTCGTACACAAAAGTCTCACCAGGCTTAATCGGTTCTTGAGTCAACTCCGACGCACCATCCCACTGAATCGGAAGTTCAAAACCGTGCCAATGCACATACGTATCTTCGGGTAGCTCGTTGGTTACAACAAACCGAACTCGATCTCCTTGCGTGACTTCGATTGTCGGCCCCGGCATGCTGCCGTTGTAGCCATACACATTCATCTCATAGCCGGGTAGAAACTCTCGCTTGACCGCCATCGGGACAAGTTGAAACTCCTTCACTCCACCTACCATCTTGTAGGGAAGCTTGTCCAAGTCAGGAGCTTCAAAAGGAGCCGGACCATCAGACGCCGGCCGGAAACCCGGCATCATCTTGCCAAGGTAGTAGTCGCTGTTGGGATCGTTTCCGCGTGACGGCTTGAATCGGGAATACCCATCGTATTCAGCCTGAACGTCCGAGCCGGCTGGCATCTGGGGCGGTGTGTGCTCGCCATGCTGGTGCGAGGACATTCCTTTCATGTCCATTGGCATCGGTTCTTGGGCCTGTACGTTCCTACCAAGCAAATTCCCAACCACTCCCGTCGCGGCGGCCAGCGATCCGGCGGTCAAGAAACTTCGGCGGTCTTCGGTGTTTGACATTTTTCTTCTTCGTTTCAGTTTCTGAACATCAATGAAAACAATTCAAGACAAGGAGAGTGGGAGACAAGGAGACACGGAGCTCTTGTGCAGGCAACGGTTTTCTCCCACTCTCCTTGTCTCTGTGTCTCCCTCTCTTACTACCGCGGCTTCGGTACCGCATCGATGTGTCCCGGTGGAACTGGGCCTTCAGCAGCCATCAACCCGCCGTCAAGTAGAAATCCGTTGATCATCGTTTCCTGTTGCCGAACGTGCTTGAACTGATCAATCTGTTGCATTCTGGCTTGAAAGTAGTCGCGTTGACCTTCCAACACATCCGGCCAAGCGATCCGGTTGTCTTTGTAGCTGACAAGCAATTGTCGATAAGCCGCCCTCAGTTCGGGAATCACCACTCGATCGTACTCCGTCGCGTGCTGCAAAGCAGTAGCATAGGTTCGATAGGCTGATGCCAGACGTTCTTTCAGATGCAATTCCATTCTCTGAATCTCGAATTGCTGACGTCGCAAGTCCTGGCAGGCTTGACGAATCGTTCCCTGGTTTCGATCGTAAATCGGCAGCTCAATTTGGACGCCCGCGTTGTAAACGTCGTCGCCATTGCTGAAGTTGTAGCCCGGCCCACCCTGGACGGTGACGTCAGGAATCCACTCCACTTGCTCTCGACGGACGGTCGTTTGGTCCACTCGCAATTTTGCTCGTGCGGCCAACACTTCAGGACTCTCCGTAATCAACCGAGCGAGAATTGTGTCGAATGACTCCAACGCATTGCTCGGGCGCAACTCACCCTCGGTCGGGCCAATGGAAAGCGGAACGCCGACGATGGCGGACAATCGCCGCAACGCATCGCGATACTCGTTCTCAGTCGCCATGCGTTCCAAACGCTGCTTTTGCAGCATGACGTTGGCGCGTCGAACCGCCGTCAAGTTGGCTTGGCCTTGGTTATACTGTTCACGAGTTGTTACCGCACCGTCCTCGGCCGTCTTCTCAATCTCTCGCTGGAGTTCAAGTCGCATCGAAGCTGCCAGTGCCTCAATGAACTGAACTTCGACGGCATTCGTCACGCGGTACGTCTGGGCAATTGCGAGGTGTTCGGCAACATGCGCGCGTTGGCGGTATTTCAATCGACTCAGTTGCAGTTTGCCAGCCGTTACGAAACGCTGAGAAACCTCGAATCCCTGAAACTCCCCGGCACTTCCGTCGCTACCAATCTTTTCGCCGACGTACATCAGGACAGGGTTGGGATATAAACCTGCCTGCAACGCCTTGGAAGTTTCCGCCGAGACGTGCAATCTCGCTTGCTGGATGGTTGGATTGTTGCCGGCCGCCAGGGCCAAGACAGTTTCGAGCGTATGAGTTTCGACCGTTGCGTTGTCCGCGTAGTCATACGTGGTATCGAAATCAGCAAACCCACTCGGTATGTCCGGCAATGGCGGCAAGTCGCTCTCGGGTAGAACTTGGTCATCGGCACCACCGAGTGACTGCGCCATTGTTTGATCCATGCTCATCATTTGCCCCATCGAGGCTTCCTGAGCAACAGCCGTTTGGAAAGTCGTCGTCGCCGTCACCGCGATCAACAACTGAAGTAGTTTCCGTTTCATTAATTCCGAATCCCTGGAATGATGCCGAGTCGTATTCCAACCTTCGGCAACATACCCATGCTGGGTATAGCCCCGGCTGATCGCACTCGTCGTGGAATCGGTTTTCATTCCACTTGCAACGATTGGGTAAGCTTTGCCCGGTGCCAAAAGATGTTTCAGAGACTGTTTTTAAAACAGGATGACTCAATTTCACTCTCCCTCTGGGAGAGTCGAGCCGAAGCGAGGAGAGGGTTTACGCTGGATCTTCCCCTCGCTAAGGCTCGCCCCTCCTTTAGAAGGAGTTCTAAAACATTCTCTAAGAATCAACCAAGCGTCGCGGCTCGCAAACTCAACGGATTCGCAATCACGGACACACTGCTACAACTCATCGCTGCCGCTGCAATCATGGGGCTGAACAAAACGCCGAAGAACGGATACAGCAACGCGGCTGCGACTGGGGCTCTCCGTTATTGATCAAGGATCTCAACCACATTTTCGAGAGGTCGTCCGATCGCGGCTCGCCCCTCATGCAAGACGATCGGACGCTCGATCAGTGAAGGATGGGAGGCGAGAATGGCGATCCATTCTTTGTCCGATAGCTCTTGCTCGCCAAGCTTCAGCTCCTTAAACAGTTTCTCTCCTTTCCGCACCAACTCCGCCGGCTTGATACCCAGCATCTTCACGATGTCGCGAATCTGTTTTTCGCTTGGCGGGGCTTCCAGATACTTCACCAACTCGAAATCAATCTCACGTGAACGCAAAAGCTCCACAGCAGCACGAGATTTCGAGCACCTCGGATTGTGAAAGATTGTCGTCATGATTTTCCACCAGCATTTCAAAAAAAGTTCGATTCTTGTTTCTACCACAACCAATGAAGGCTTTGTTAGCTCCCCCTCGTCAATTCCAATCCGCCCGCCTTTCGCTCCTGAAGCCGGAGGTGGCGTTCCACTTACCACAGGCTAAATTCTGTTGCTACGTCGTGGTATTGTAGGCTTTGGCGAGGCGAATCAAACTTGACCGAAACGTGAGAGAGGCTGTTGAGATGAAAGTGATCATAGATTTGTGCGTCGTGCCGATGGGCGTGGGTGTCTCCGTGGGCAAGTACGTCGCTGAGTGCCAAAAGGTCTTGCAGGAAGCAGGGCTGAAGCACCAGCTTCATGCGTACGGCACCAACATCGAGGGTGACTGGGACGAAGTGTTCGCCGCAATAAAGTGTTGCCACGAGCGTGTTCACGCGATGGGCGCGCCGCGAATCACCACCAGCATCAAAGTCGGAACACGCACGGATCGCGAGCAGTCGATGCAGGACAAATTTAATAGCGTTACCGAGACGCAAATGTAGGACGCCTCCCATCTGGCTTCGAACTCGTCGACCCGTGTAGCGAAAATAGTGGCACCGAAGTCGGCCACCGCAGCAGATGACCGAAGTCGATCAATCCCGTGATTCGTTTCGAAATCGAATCATCCAGCTACAATAACGACATGCGAAGGTCCTATTTGGAGTAACTCGACGGCGACCGAGTGTTTCCGTTGACGACGAAGAGGAACGCCTTGGCCGGGAATCCGCCTTGGTTTTGCCCGTGTGTCTTCACGTCGAATAGTCGGATGTCGTTGCGGATATCTCCAGGAGGCTGAACTTTCTCCGTTAAGTCCAACACGAGCAGAATGCTCACCTGCCTAGCCTCAGCTCCGGTGTATTGAGTGGCTTGCGAAGCGTAGGTGTCCACTAAATGGTCACGGTCTCCGTTCGAGGATTCGACCTTGAGCTCGACAATCACCCCGCGATATCGGATATCAGTAAAACCTCCCGCTTGACCAACGTGTTGTTGGACATCCTGCCCCAAAATATTCGTCAAGTCTCTCTTCACAAGTCTTTGGAAGTCGGCCTCGAGAACACTTGCTTTCCCTTTGAAAACGGCGTCCTGAGCATAAGTCGCGAGCAACCTTGTCAACGCCCCAAGCATGGGGAGCAGTTCTGGCAACTCATCCTTTGCAGCGGGGCATTGCGAAATCAGACTCGTAGCCAAATCATTGACATGACGGTCAAGGCTTCGGTTTCCGACAAGCAGGGGCTGCCGACTCTCATCAGTTACTTTCAACCGAAGCTCAGTGTGTCCAATTGCTGGAACTTCGGTCCAATGGTTGTCATCTGATTCAAACGCAACCTGAACCGCGAACACAAGATCATCCAGCAGACTGCTTTGACCAGACTGGAACTTGATTTGACCGCTCAGTTCGACTTCAAATCCGCCGTTCTTGTCGACAGGCGGTTGGTCCGAAATGAATTCCGAAATCGAGTATTCTCCTTGCGGGCAAGTGGTCAACAAATCCAGGCGAACTCGTTTCGAGTCAACCGGCCATTCTAACCCCTTGATTTTGAAGCGAATCGAGTACAGCAGATCCGATCGGAGCAGCTGAGGCGTCGCGATCGGAATATCGTCCAGGAATGCGATCACGCGCACCAGCGGTCGCTTCGGTTCCGGACCAATCTCATGCGATTGATCCCTTCTCTCGCGGTCTTTCTCGTCCGCCAAGTACAGACTTGGTAGTGAGATTCCGAGCAAGAGTTCGCGTAAGAAGGATGGATCTTCCAACCTGCTAGCACCTGAGTGATCTGATTTCGCGACTGGTCCCGGATCTAGTTCCGACAACTTGGAACTAAACTCATCGACCAAGAATTTCGTTCGAGCTGTTTCAGCGATCAAGTCACCAACACCAGACCGCGCCATCGCTTGGCAACGAATTGAATTCTCAAGCAGTCTCAGTCCTGCGATGAACGCTTTCCAGCCATTGGGAATTCGAGGATCAGCCGCTTTGGTAATTGTTTTCGACGCTCGTTCGATCATGCTCGCGACGCAATCTGACGCATCGTCGTCGTCCAACGATAGTGCGAAGAGAGTCGCTCGGATTTCGAGGATTGCCTGGGAAGAGTCGATGGCCTGACGGAGGTCAACATTAAGAAACTTTTTCATGACTGCGGATCACCCTGAGACGCAAAGGTCGCCATGGCCAAGTCAACGTCGCCCGTGCGCAAGCACGCGTTACCTTTTGCGACTGTCGCGAGCTTCAACAAGTCGTCTCGGAACTCTTGGTGCCTCGGTTCATCGCGGATGGCGTTCCTCACTGTATCTAGTATCGAGTTCTCTTTCGCGAAATCACCGAAGTGCGAAAAAAGACTCGCGAAATGAGTTGTTTCCCAAGGGTCGTGAACTGCCATTTCGCGTGCGGCGTTCAACAGTTGATTTGATATGTGCTGGTACGTCCTAGGGGGCAGTGAATGAAGCCATTGAAACATTCGCTTTCGGTCGTGCTCGTATCCGTTCAGTCGCCGACTACGGACTCTTGCCAGGAATTCCGCAATCAGAATAGATACTACTCCAGCGATCGGCGAATTTGGCGGGCAGGTTCGCACAAGATTCGCGATGATCTTTTGGTCGGGGCGACTTTCACCGGTTGGGAGTGTGGACTTGACCAATCCAATGGCGATGTGCATGAGCCCATCGTGTTGACGTGCCAAACCGAGGATGGCTTCGCAAATGCTCTCTAATTGAATTGGGTCGTCTTTGTAGACCTTCAAATGGGTGGCCAGTGCAGTCATTGCGTCCAGTGCCTGATCCTCATCAAACCATCGCGGTCCTCTTGAGACAACCTCAACAGCGGCCTTATGGACCATCGTGTAGGTGTCTCGCAGGTGAACATTCACGATGTCGATGATGTTCGATGGTGGCGGCGACTTGCTATATCGAAACATCTCACAGGTGGCGTCGATAGCGTGTCCGCGAACCCAAACGGATTCATAATCCATGAGTCCTTTCATCAGCAACGGTAGAGCCTTGGATCGTAGTTGGTAGTTCTCGCCAATCGTCCCAAGGAGTGTCATGCAGACCGCTTTCAGCTCCGCGCCCACATTGGCATCACGATTTTGAAGGCACCCGGCAACCGTGTCAAAGTGAACCGAACTCTGTTGCTCAGTCAGGTGTTTCAAGCAGCGAATCAATCGGTCTTTCAGCATCAACCATTCACGCTTTCGCCCATGGGCCTGTAGACCAGCGAGGCGTGGATCTTCGCTCTCGCCAGGAATGATGATTTTTGGCGGGGGCTCAGGAGGTTCTTTGATCGCAACAATCAGGGCCAAGTATCCCAAGATAGCGTCGAACTTCTCAGAGATTACCACCGGCCGATGTGACGCTGCGTTTTCCAAAGCCTCGGCCGCTTCGCCTCTCAGATCAAGTTCAAGCATGTCGTCTTTCACCCAATCGAAAAGTCGACCAAAAGCAATCTGTTGCGAACGAGCGATATCATCGACTTCTTTCGTTTTATCATCGTCCCAATCAAGCAGATCAGAATATACGCGGATGATGTCTTCCTTGACCGCGGGACGTGATCCGGCAAAAGTACTCGCCAGCTCTTCGTCGACTTGGTCTGGAGCGAATTTGAATGCGTGTTGCAGGACGCCGACGATCTCTGCGGATGGCGTATTGGAACCACGATCATTCGTTTCAAAGAGACAGAGAGATTGGGCAATCGATTCGATCAGATCCACAGCGATGCTGGGTCTGCTTCGCTGAAGTCTCTTTAAGGCACCGCAGTATCGAATGCGGGTACGGTCGTCCAAGTTCTGCAAACCAAGCCGAAACGCTTGCCTGACACTTTCCTGGTCTGCGTCGTAGCTTCTTTGGAGGGCGTTGAGGTGCCATTGGTAGCTCGGAGACGACCGATGCCACAGAAGGAATGCCATGTCATCATGCTGGGTGCGGATCAGACTGTCGATAAGCGTATCGCTAAGTGGGTACTGAACCGTGTCTCCGAGTGCGTCCACCAACTCGGCTGTCAGCTCGGTATAGAATCCTCTCTCGATGTTCGCGGTTGCCATGGGAAGCATCGCGGCACGAACGCTTTGCGATGCCCGTGCTAGCGCGATGCAGGTTGGTAGCGTCAATTCGGCATGATCGTCGGTGGAAGCCAATGTGATCAACAGAGTGACGCTGGCGTCGGGAAACAGTTCCGGCGCGAGGCTGGCAGATTCCACCAGTCGCTGTGACGCAGCAGCACGTTTCGATGCATCCTCGGAGAATAACTGCTCCAAGAACTGAATAAGCTCACGCGTTTCCGGCGACGCCATTTCGCCTATCTGTGTGCTCTGGTCAGCGAGATTGGCGCGTAGCTCAGATATGCGAGCCGTCTCATCCGCCTCCTTTCCCTCGCGAGCTTCAACTGCCTTTCGCTGGCTAGCGACAATTCCATTTCCCCAACTTGGGTCACCAGCGGGAGAGTGGTGTGGGCAGCCCTGGCAATGTTGGCTGAGGAACTCGCTAAAGATCCAACGTAAATTCATCGAGCTCGATTTATGCTCAACGTGCGGACACCCTATCGAGTGCGACGCGATTGGAAGGCCGCTCATCTCGGCATAAAGCCCTTGGCTCTCCCGGGCGATTTCTACGTTGGTACACCAAGCATTCATTCCGTCGAGACATTCTTGGTTGTCCCGACCCAATTCAAGGCTCTGATCGAAATCGTCTTTTCTCGATTCATCGTAGCGTCGCATGAAATCACCTGTCGGTGGCGCAAGGAAATGCAAGCCTCGCCTGATTTGCGTGGTTCTATGAAAGGCACCGGCTTCATCAGTTTAGTGTTTCGGAAGAAATCCCCCAAGAAGCCAACACGACGATCGTCCTGGAGTTTGCAGAAGGTGGAACGCCTAGTTGCGATTACCTTGCATCTGCAGCAACGACGTTCAGAGGCGCGGTTGAACCGTTTGTACCAAATCCAATTTCAGATCTGCCCCCAGAGCTCAGTAAAATCGTGAGTACGTTTAGCGTCTGGAACCCGTGCAACGAACCCGGACCTTGGGAGGTGGGAAGTGCACTGTTAATATCAAGTGCGGCTAGAAAGTCGCGGCACTACTACAGTTGGCCGTTTCCGTGTCACCAAACGTGAGCGATGATTCGAGCGAAGGAGACCAAGAACCGACTAGACCGAGACGCCAAACGATTGAGCAAGCTCGTTTGGAACTGAAATCACTTGAACCATTCGGGTTGCCACCCTGGCTCGAAGGCGAGACGCAACTACCGTTCTCGAAGTTTTCCGGTGATGTGTTCGAGATACTCTGCTTCTTGCTTCTCAAAGCAGAGAATCCTGGCCAAAAGATCGTTTACTACGGGAAGACCAAAGATCAAGGACGCGACATTGTTCGTTGGCATGCCAACGGCGATGTTGAACTCATTCAATGCAAGCGTT
>JAGQPO010000614.1 GCA_020426665.1 Planctomycetales bacterium | reverse complement strand
GGTCAATTTCTTCATAATAAACGATATCTGACTGGAGGCTTGTTCAAGTTGCGCAGCAACTCGAATCAACGCCGAATCCAACTCTCCTGACCGCTCCCCCACTTGAATCTGGTTGATCAGTCCTTCGTTGAATGCCAACGGAAACTTCTTCATCGCGGCTGAAAGAGAGCGGCCACTGTTCACCTCGCGGCCAATCGTCTTCAGGATTTGTTGATACTTTTTTAGGGAACGATCCTGCGCGACCGTGTCCAGCGCGTGAGGCAGCGAAACTCCGTTTTCGACCAACGTGCTTAGATTTTGCAAACACAAGATCAAATCCTTGCGTTTAAAACGCTTATTAGGATCGCTCCCGAACTTGACACGATGTAGCTTCCCGAGGAGTCCAACAATCGAAGTGCTCTGTGGCACCGATACGGGGTCGGCATGCTGTTTGAAAGTGGTTTGAACCATGGAATCAACCTGACAACTTAAAGTAGACTTCTTCGATCGATGTCACTCCTCTTTTCGCTTGCTCCAGGCCGCTGATCGCCAATTCGATCATCCCTTCGGCGGTCGCGATTTCACGGAGCGACGATCCCGGAAGTCCTGCTTCAATAGCAGATTCCAATTTCGGCGTGACGGTCATGATCTCGTAAATCGGGACTCGTCCTGCGTAGCCCGTTCCTCCACACTCTTCGCATCCGACTGCTTCAAAGTAGTGGCTTTCCAGGTCAAGACTTGGTGGTATCTCGCGGCCCTGGAAAATGGTTTCTACAAGTGGCCGGTTGAGCTCGCATTGACGTTTGCAATTATCACACAAGCGGCGCAACAATCGTTGGGCGATCGATGCAACCAAAGCGCCTCCGATTTTGAAGTAGTCGAGGCCTAAGTCGTTCAATCGGGCAATCGTGCCAACGGCGTCATTTGTATGCAAGGTGCTAATCAGCAAGTGGCCGGTGAGTGCTGCTTGGACAGCAGTCATCGCAGTTTCATGATCGCGAATTTCCCCGACCAGGATGACATCGGGATCCTGCCGCATCAGGTACTTCAATCCATTGGCGAATCCCATCCCAAAGTCGTTATTGGCATGGACTTGGTTGATTCCTTTCAAGCGGAACTCCACTGGATCTTCGATCGTGGAAATATTGCGTGTTGTTGAATCGAGACCACAAAGCATTGAGTACATGGTCGTCGTTTTTCCAGAGCCTGTAGGGCCCGTCATCACGATCATTCCATGGGGCCGATCAAGCAACTTCCGAATCAAGGCAACTTGTTTTTCCGGCATGCCCAGTGAATCAAGGTCGAAGGCCTTGCTCGATTCGTCCAGCACTCGCATGACTACCTTTTCGCCCCGGACACAGGGGATACAGCTGACCCGGAAACTGGCTCGCGAATCTCGATATTCAATCGTCAGGTTTCCATCTTGGGGCCGCCGTTTTTCCGCTGTATCTAGATCAGCTAGAACTTTGATTCGACCCACCAAGGCCTCTTCTGAGTCTCGCGGTACCGTCATGATTTGGTGGAGTTGACCATCAATTCGATATCGCACTCGCATCTGAGGTGAGTCGGGCTCCAGATGGATGTCGCTTGCTTCGGCGCGAACGGCACCCATCAGGATGGCGTTGGCGAGTCTGACAACCGGTGCGTCGTTGTCTTCCAACGCTGCTTCGCTCGCGTTTTCGCCATCAACGCGTTCAACCAATTCACTAAAGCGGATATCAACTGCAGTTTGTTTTGCCTTGATGCGGTCATCGAACGCATGGTCGAGAAGACGTTCAATGTCTTCCTCCAGGCAAATCGCCGGTTCGACCTGGTATCCGGTCATCAGCTCAATCTCGCTGATGACTTCCATATCGCTTGGCGTGACCATTCCCAACCAAAGGACCTTGTTATCCAGTGAAACGGGAGCAACCTTGCGGCGGCGTGCAAACGGTTCGGGCAACAAACGCACGAGCTGTGAATGAATCGTTTCCTGATCACAGGCGTTGAACGGGATCTCGTATTGCTCTGAAAGCGCCGCTCCGAGTTGCTCCCTGGTCACCACTCCACGGTGGATCAGAAAGCTCCCCAATTGAAGACGCGTCTGCTTTTGTTCCGCAAGCGCGATGTGCAGTTGCTTTTCGGTGATCATTCCTTGGCTAACGAGAATGTCGCCAAGTCTGCGGATCCCCATCGGTTTTCCCGTTTGCTGAAGAGTTGTACTCATGATTGATTAAGACTCCCTTGCCGTTTCAGTCATTTGCCAAGTCGTGGACTCCAACATTCCGGCGAGCTTCTCCTCCAGTAACACGGGGTCGTAAGGTGAAATCAAAAGGCTGCGTGCACCGGCTTTGAATGCCTGCTCCGCCTCAATCAGGTCTCCGCGACTTGAAAGACACATGATTGGGACGTGGCTTGTGACTTCGTCCGATGCGATCTTCTCGACCCAACGCATTCCGTCAGGAGTCTCAGGATCCAGATCAATGATCACCGCATCAGGGAGCGCGGTCGCGAGCGCATCGGAAAGGTCCTCGGGTGTTTGAGCACCTGCGACGGCCATCCCCAATAGCTCAAGGCGAAAGACTGTGACGTCCAGTACCAACGGCTCCGCGATGTAAACCAGGATTCGTTTTTTTTTTGAGTTCATTACCATGCTCGTTGTGAGATCGAGTATGCGAAACGCTAGGTTGTGATCCATCGAAAGGCCCACCGTAGAGGGATCACCCTCAAATCTCTCTATTCAATGGCACTGTTCGTTCAACGTAAGGCAGATTGCCCAAAGACATCTGGTCAATTCCCTTCTTTGAACATCGTTGTGAAGACCCGACATACGAATCCAACGACAAAACCGAGAACCTTGCAGCTTGCCCTGCTGCTCGTCGCTGGTGGATGCGCGCCGGCAACAACGTCGTCCGTTGCTGAACCTAAGTTGCTTGAAAACCATCCTATAAATTTGATCGCGTTCGAGGAACCCTCGTCGCTGATTGATGAGCAGACCGTGGATCTTCAAAAATCGGTTGAGCCGCCAGAGTTCCCCTCGTTCCCGGATATTGACTTCTTCAAAGCGCCGACGCCTCCGGTCGTTCATGGGGATTTGGTCGATGCACAGAAAGACGATCATAAAACGATACGACTGATCGGATTTATCAATCTCACCAACGAAGAACATCGTGTTGCTTTGTTCAAAATCGATGGCCAATTGGTTCGCCTACGCGAGGGACAGCAGTTTGAGGACTTGGAACTCTTATCCGTCGATCAAGGTACCGTAACGATTCAGTGCGACGGCCATCGGTCGACACTCGTCCTAATGGAACAACCGATCACCAATCCTCCGGCACAGACGTATCGACGACGTCCCGCAAAATCGTCGACCAATAACCACGGGACTCCCTTTGCGTCGAAATCTCCGGCTGAACTAGATTTCCCAATACCTTCGTTTCCCGAAACACCTAAGCCACCGCCGATCCCCGCCACACCAGATGTTGATGTGTTTCGTGAACCATCGCGTCCTTTGCCGCCACAATTTCCTGGACTGCCGAGCCTTGAGGGGTTCCCTGATCTGACCGCTCCTTAGCCTAGGCAACGAAAGTTTAGTTTCAATGGCTGACCGCGAACGCAGTAGCGTATCTCGACGATTTCTAATTCGATTGTATGCAAACAGCGTTTTCGCGATGACTAAAATGCAACAGGAGAAATCTGTGCGTCTTA
>JAGQPO010000613.1 GCA_020426665.1 Planctomycetales bacterium | reverse complement strand
GGGGGCAGCGACGACTTGCGCGGTGGCGCCGGCGACGACCAGATCCAGGGCGGAGACGGCGGAGACTTTATCGTTGGCGGCAGCGGCAGTGACCAGCTACTGGGTGACAACGGCAGCGACATCATTTATGCAGGCTCGATTACGACTGATGCAATCGGCAACGTGCTGACGCACACCGGAAACTCGCCCGACTATCTGATGGGTGGCGTCGGCAACGACACGCTGTTTGGCGATGACGGCAACGACCGGCTTTTCGGTGGTAACAGCCGAGACATCCTCTGGGGCGGTGGTGGTGACGATTGGTTGGAAGGCGGCCTGGCCCAAGATGATCTTTACGGAGGCCTCGGCAACGATCACTTGTTTTTCAATTCCAGCGATCCGACGATTCAAGACGAAGCGAGTAACCTACTCGTCGGTGGTGGCGGCAACGACATCATCATCGCGGCGTTTGATACCTGCGATCCAGCGGAGTTCGATTGCGCCTTTCCGCAAACCGTTTACGGGGACGGCATCAATGCTCTGGGCATCCCCGCGGATTCCAGCACCGACGGTAACGACGAAATTCGCACCGGCGTCGGCAACGACATCATCTATGGCGGTGGAGGCAACGACGTCATCTACGCTTCACTGCCGATCGATCCGTCGGCCCCCGATGCCGACTTTATCGATGCCGGGCGAGGCGACGACAAAGTGTTTGCCGGCCAGGGATCCGATTTTATTGTCGGCGGATACGGCAACGATGAATTGTTCGGTGAGGGTGGCGATGATGTGATATTTGGAGGCCTGGCCGGAGACTTTGAACCAACGCAATTCGATCGCAGTGATACCAACGCGATCATGAAAAACTATGAATTGCCACCGCGATACACAGAAACTCAACAAAACCCGGACTACTACGCCGCTTGGACACCATCGGTATTGATCACACCCAAAATTTTGAATGGGTTGTCCGTCTCGGGTGTCGCCTTCGATGGAAGTGACTTGTTGGAAGGCGGTGACGGAAACGACGTTCTGTTTGGAGGCAGCGATCCCGATACCGTCCTCGGCGGCGCGGGCGCGGACTACCTGGATGCGGGTGCCGGCCACGACTTGACCGTCGAGGGGGGGGATGGGGACGATGTGGTTCGCGGTGGCGCCAATGACGACATCGTGCGCGGTGGAACCGGGATCGACATGGTGTACGGTGACGATGGTGACGATCAGCTGTACGGCGACGCCGGTATTGGATCCAACCAGGTCGGCCAACGACTGTTCGGCGGCGCCGGTGCTGACAAGTTATTCGCCTACGCCCCGAGTGCGGCCGGGCAAACCAGTTTGTGGGGAGATCAACTGTTCGGTGACGAAGATGGCGATACGCTAAATGGAAACTTGAGACGGGAATTGCTGGTCGGTGGTGGTGGCGACGATTTGATCCGCGGTGACTACCTACAATTCATCAGCGGCAATGGCTATCGCGTGAACGTGCTGGCCGATCAGACCGGTGCGGCGGACTTGATGTTCGGCGGCAGTGGTCAGGATGCGATGTTCGGTGGTGGTGGTGACGACACGATGTGGGGCGGACCGGACGGCGACTATTTGGACGGACAACTGGGCGCCGACATGGAATACGGCGGAGGCGGAAACGACAAATTCGTTGTTTCGGAAATGAAGATCGACGCCGCGGGGAATCTGATCCATCCCGGGCAAGACGTCTTTGACGGGCACTTCGGTAACGATTACGAAGGCGACACCCAGGATGATGCAACGGATACGTTGATCATCGATGGGTCCGAACAAAACGATGAAATCAAATTGAGTCAGACGAGGGATGCGGTTCCCAAGCTTCGCATTGACTACGCTCCCGGTTCATTTGCGCCACGCACCATCTTTGTGAATTGGCTGGATAGCGACAAGCAACCTTTGGTTGAGAGTTTCCAGATCGCGGGCCTTGGCGGAAGTGACTCGATCGGCTTCGCGGGAATCCATCCGACGCTTCTGCCGTTGCCCGTTGGGGCCGACCGTTTGGATCTTTCAAAGATCGCCCAACGTGGGAACGATTGGGCTTCGACACTGGAGGGGAACAGCGGTAACGATGTCTTGATCGGTTCGTCCGGTCGCGACCGCGCCGATGGCGGTCCGGGCAGCGATCTCGTCTTCGGGTTTGCCGGTGACGACCGTCTGCTTGGCGACTCCGGTGATGGCGCCAGCTTAGACACCGATGCACTGTATGCCGGGCAAGGTAACGACGATCTTCGCGGCGGCCAGGGCATGAATTTCCTTTATGCCTGGTCGTTTGATCCAAGCAGGGACGGCGAGTTCGGTGTCTTCGTCGATGCCAGCGGTAAACTCGTTACGACTTCGGCGGGAAACACGCTGGAGCCGGAGAACACCGGGCTCAATCGCATGCTGGGTGGAATTCGTGAAGATCATTTGTTTGGCGGAACGGTTCTGGATTTCATGCTTGGCCGTGACGGCAACAACACGTTTTATCGCGCCGACGGAACGACCTTTGAATCCATGGGAGGCGCGATTCCCGGGAACGAATGGAAACAGTACGCGCAAGAAACGGATCAAGTCTGGTACGTCAGCGGATCGAACGCGAACGACGAGATCTCGGTTGACTTTGTGACCGAACCGGGGTTGTTGTCCGATCATCATCTTGTCACGCGATTGACCGAGAATGAAGGCAACTTCAGCTTTGATGCCCAAGTGCGACTGGACTTCGACGCCACCGATTCCGACGGAAACCTGATTTGGAGTCCGGACGATGTACGGTTCAACTACAAGGCACTGCGAGACGCCCAGTCCAGTGAAGCGATCGCCGGCGCTTTTCGCAATGAAGCGGCCGCCGCGGAAACCAATCTCATACGCAACCTGTTGCCTCCGGAAGGTGACTTCCTGGCGATCATCATCGACGCCAAAGCGGGGCAAGACAAAATCACGGTCGGACCGACGGTGCAGAAGTCGGTTTGGATCGATGCGGGCCCGGGTGACGACGAAGTTGTCATCCGCGAAGGCAGAGCGATCCTGGTCGACAAATCGGAGACCGCGCGAACGAACGGATTGATCGGTCGCAATGACACCGCCGACCGCGCGTTTCAGCTCGATGTGGCAGCCGGCGGAACCATCTTTACCGGACTGACGATAGACAATCCCAAGGACGTTGACTGGTACAAATTCACGCTGCCGGACGTGACCGGGCAATTGGACATCCAAACGGCGTCGTCGATTGACAACGTCAACGTGCAGATATTCGGGATCGATCGCGCGAGCGATCCCAACGCCGCGGCGGTCTGGTCCGAACCGGCTGTCGAAACGGTTCCGTTGAACAGGGTCTTGATCGACTTGACGACTTCGGGGTTGGTCTCCGGCACCGAGTATTTGCTGCGTGTCCAGACGAACGAGACGCCAACGAAATACGGCATCCACTTCGATCTGTCCGGCAGCTCCAGCACGATCGATTTGGCGATGCGTCCGGCCAACGAACGACGCGACATCATCCTGGGCGGTGACGGCAACGACAAGCTGATGGGCGGCGGCGGCGAAGATTGGATTCTGGGCGGTGCCGGCGCCGACGTGATCAGTGGCGGTCTGGATCGCATGGCCAGCGATATCCTGATTGGCGGCGAAGGCGACGACACGTTTCAAATCATCCCCGATGAACTTCCGCTGGTGGGCAATGATCCGGGAACGGTCTTTGATCCGGTCACGCGCACTTATCGACCCAATGCCAGCGACGAGATCGACGGCGGACCAGGAAATGACCGGATGCTGTTTGTCGGTGGCGGCATCGATCGACGCGGACTGGAGGTCCCCGACTTTGCCGCGATTCGATACGACATCTTTGCGCAGCGCTACGAATTTACGAGTCTGGTCTGGGACATCATCGACCAGGAGTTTCAGCAAGACCCGAACAACCCCGGTCAGTACCTGAGACAGTATCTGTTCTACCAGACATCGAACGTTGAACAGACTCAAGTTGTATTGCGCGAAGGGAACGACACGTTTCATGCCGATCCGAGTTATCTGTTTCCAGGCACCAACGAAGAATGGGGAATCAAGCTCGGCAACTACCAGCAAGGTGCGGTCGAAGGGGCGCTACGAATCGACGGCGGATTCGGCAACGATGAACTGTTCGGCGGGGCGCTGGACGACACGATTGTCGGTGGTCCCGGCGCGGACTTGATTTATGGTTATCAAGGCAACGACGAATTGTTGGGCGAAGGCGGATCGGATCGGATCTATGGTCTAAGCGGCGATTTGCCCAGCGGGATGATCGCGGGAGCCACCAACGAAAGTCCAATCTCGATCACGACGTCCAGCCAGTCCGGAACGTCCGAACTGAGTAATGGGCAAATGGTCAAGATCACCGGAGTGCTCGGAAACACCAACGCCAACGGGACGTTTTACGTCAAGGTCACGAGTCCAACAACATTTGCGTTGTACACCAACGCTTTGCTGACCACGCCGCAAGCCGGCAATGCGAGCTACACGTCAGGTGGCACTTGGCAATCCATCGTCCGCATCCCCGAAGCGATGCGTAGGACGCCCGTTGCCGGAGATTCGGAAGCGTACAAGTACGAACTGGTCGCGCCGTTCTTTGCGTTGCCCGAGACGGATGCTCGAACGGGCGTCAGCGCCGCGGAGTTGAGCCCGGTCGCCTACTTGTCATTTGATGACTCCAGTGCGTTGGGCCATGGTGGTTCGGGCCACGGCAACAATACCTTGGTTGTCGGCGCCGTTACTTCCTCCGCCCAAGGTCTGCGCGGTGGCTCCGCCCAATTCTCTGAGACTCAGCTTTCGTTCTTGTCTTACAGTCCCTCGTTGGACGTGGGTAACGAATGGACGATCTCCGTCTGGTTCAAGAATCTGTTCGATAACGACACTTCCAACGAGTTGTCGGCACAACTCGCGACGAGAACATCGACCACAGATCTCGGTTCATACGACTCGGGAAACGTGTTCCACGACAGTGGGTACGACCTGAACTTGAACGCCCTGGCCGGAAATTGGCATCAACTCGCGGCCGCAGGTGAAGATGGGACGACGAGATTTTATCTTGACGGAACTCTCGTCGGCCGACTGGATGATTTTCAGGCGTCCGGGATATTCCACTTTATTGGCGTTGATTTCGCCGAACTACTGGATGAGCTCTACATCTTCAACAAAGCCCTGACAAGTTCCCAAGTTCAAGAACTTTACCAGTCGTCTCAGCAGGGTGAACGCCCACTGGAAGAAACTGCATTCGGGCTGGAAGGAGTTTCGCTGGACGAGCATCTTTCCCAGCTCCGCCCCGTCGGTGACTTTAACAAAGACGGTTTCGATGACTTCATCGCCAGCAGCGAGACCACCAGTTACATCTTGTTCGGCCCCCTGGAACTCGATGCGATGGAACAGATTGACCAATACGCGGAGATCATCATCGATCATGCCGCGCTCGGTCGACCGGCCGACCGATTCGGTGACATCAACGGCGACGGAGCGGCGGATTTTTCGTTTTTGCGAAACGAATCCGGGAATACCGTCGTGGCGGTCGTGCTCGGTGGACCAAGCATGATTATCAATCAAACCCCCGAGGTGTGGGAACGGAATTGGAATCAAACGTTTGTCACCAACAAAGTGAATTCCGCGGGCGAGAGCAGTTTCCGAACGATAGTGTTGGCCGGTCAGCCGTTGTCAACGTTTGGAACGATTCATACCCACATGTTGGAAATGACCGGTGACACCAAGGACGAATTGGTGATCATCGCCGATTCGACGACGGGAGCACAAAATGATGGACAACGGTATAACCTGGGATACGTCTTCTCTGGTGATGTGTTGGCGGAATACAGACAGAGTTCACCGCGATACACCGTCAACGATCGACTCGCAAACATTTTGACAAGCGACGAACATCCTTCCCTGCCAGCGGTGGTTGCCAACGACATCAACGGGGATGGAATCGAAGAGTTGCTGTTTGGCAACACCAGCCTGACGGTAAACGTCGCCTCGGTGTCTTCGGCTATCGCGGAAGGCAACGCAACGCCTTCAACCTCTACTTCGCAATATCCGGCGACCCTCGAGGTGACGCTGGGTAGTTTGGCGGGCAAAATATTCGTGAACAAGCCATTGGGCTCCACCGCGGAGCTCGTGGATTTTATCAACGCGGAACTATTGCGGTCGTCTTTGGCAAACCGAGTTGAGGCGTCGGTCAATGCACTGGGCCGACTGCGATTTACATCGACGGATGCTGGTGGCAACATCAGATTATCAGTGTTCGGAGATACATTCGGGTTTCCGACGCAGAATGTGCCGCGAACCACGTTTTCCAATAATGTGGTAAGTCCGATTGAGGCTAACTCGTCGTCACAGGTCGTTCAGACCGTATGGGTCTATCCGACGGCGACGGACGCCGTCGTCAGCGATGTCATTTTGACGATCAATTTGACACATACTTGGGCGGGTGACCTCCGCGGAAGACTGATCCATCCGGACGGAACCGTTGTCGAGTTATTCAGTCAGGTTGGTGGTAGTGCCGATGGATTTCCAGGCATCACATTTGACGATGACGCGACGATTGCGGTTCAAAGTTATCCGCAGGGCGGGAACCTGAGCTATCGTCCAAGCCAATCGCTGTCCGCATTCGATGGCAAGCCGATGTATGGAGCCTGGCAGCTGGTCATCGACGACTTGTATTCCGGTGATGGCGGAGCGTTGAATTCATTTGATTTGAAAATCGCGGCAAAATCAGGCGTCACGGTGACCGGGGTTGAATCACAGCTATATGATCAATCCAATCACGCGCCCTGGCTGTCCGACTTAACCGGCGGAAACAAATTTCGTGTCCTGTTGGACTCAACCAACAATCTCGCCGTTGAGCCCATCGCTTTGGGCGATCTCAATCAAGATGGCTTCGACGAGTTTGCCTTCAGCACGGGCGACGACGTCGAAGTGTTTTTCGGTTCGACCAGCACAGAGGACCTGTTTGACAAGATTCAAAGTGTTGCGGGAGTGACACCCATGGATCCGTTCTATCCAGTGGTCTTCAACGGCGCACTCTACTTCAACGCCAGGGATGCCCAATTTGGCAGCGAAATTTGGCGCTACGATGGCACGTACGCCCAACGCGTCACGGATATCAATCCGAATGCGCTAGATTCTAGCCCCAGCTTCCTGACTGTTTTCGATGACGCGATCTACTTTCAAGCCAACGACGGTGTTAATGGGTTTCAGCTTTGGAAGTACGACGGCGTACAATCACCAACCATGGCAATACAGATACCGGGATATTCATTTCCCAGCAACTTGACCGTTTATGGTAGTTACCTGTATTTCGCCTTTTACCAATCAGCATCAAGTCGCTATCAATTTGTCCGTATCGATGGCAGCAGTCCGGGCTTTGAATTCGTCAACGGTTTTGCGACGGGCGCTGACGTGTTTATGTCGTTCCCTTCCGAATTTGTTCCATTCAACGGGTCACTTTATTTCAACGGAATTGAGTCCGGGATCGACTCGAATTTTTATCGTTTCGATGGAACCTCGATTGCGCTCGTTCACGAAAGCCCTGCCAGCAACATTGGGGTATTTCAAGCGGGCAACGAATTGTTTTGGTCGGCCTCAGTCCCCGGTTCGCCATCACCCGGCTATGAGCTCTACCATACAAATGGTGTCAGCGTGCCCATGTATGTTGACATCAATCCGGGGATCGGAAGTTCCTATCCGAAGAATTTCGTGGAGTTCAACAACACTCTTTATTTCCAAGCCACGATCGACAGCCTGGGAGCTGAACTTTGGCGTTACACCGGTGGCAACAACTACGAACCAGTATTCGACTTCAATCCAGGGCAAGCAAATTCTTCGATTGATAACCTTTTTGTTTTTGACAACGAGTTGTACTTCAGTGCATACAACGGTGAACTCGACGAAGAACTCTGGCGATTCGACGGTGAAGGGTATGAACTTGTTGCCAACATCGATCCAAACCTGACACCAAATTTAAACCGGTCGTCGCCACGCAGTCTGTTCGAATTCAACGGCCTGCTTTATTTCCTGGCGGATGATGGCCGGGGGTTAAGGTTGTGGCAATATGAGGACGCGCCCCTTACACCAGCCATCGTCATTCAGGGCCCCGCGGGGGGCAAAGTGATCACGGTTACCGCCGGTGATTTCAATCACGACGGCGAGAGCGATCTCGCTTTGGTCGAGAGGGAGTCCGAGGGGTACGGTGCAGTACGGATCCTCCATTCTATCGCCAACTCGGCCGGTTCAACGATTCCGTCGACCGGTTTTGACTTGCGAGTTCCGGTCACCGAGACACAGGCCGAAGAAAGCGGATGGCTCGAATTTGATGGACAAGGGCGGTACGCTCAGCTCAACGCGCCGCTGGAAATCGGAACGGGATCTAGCACGGTTGAGGTTTGGGTCCGTGCGCCACGAGCCGATACCGAAGGCCTCAGAGTCACTGGGCCCGCAGGCGTAGATTTCACCAGCGATTCGGTCGGTGTAATTCTAGGCAATTTCGGGCTGACTTTGAATGCCAGTTGGGAAATCGACAGCTTCGGGCGATTGGCGTTGTATTGGAAAAGCGATCCGACGCCCGGCGCGATCGGCGATCTTTATGCGCGTGGCAACACAGATCTGCGTGATGATCAGTGGCATCACGTGGCGATCGTTCGCGACCTGACGCGTGGCCAAGTTCGATTGTATGTCGATGGTGTGTTGGACTATGAAGATAACAGGGTCGGTAGCGATATCGATTTTTCCACCGTCGCACCGCATCGTATTGGGTCGGACTACAACGGTGGCGATTCATTCCATGGAGGGATGGACAATCTTCGCATCTGGAATCGGCCGCTTTCGGCACAGGAAATCGCTTCCGTTGCGACGGGACCCGTTTCAGGGTCGGCATCCGGGTTGCTGCATTGGTTCAAGTTCGACGAACTTGGCGGAAACGTCCTGGTGGATTCCACCGGACGCACCGATGCCACGATGGCCAACGGCGCAAACTCGCCCATTCGGCGCCGAATGTTCTCGCTGAACTCGGTTTCCAGTTTCGACCTGAACAACGATCGCATCGACGATCTGGTCGTTCCGGCTGGACTGGCTCGATCGACCAGTGGTGCGACCGGAGCCGGTCGACTGTATGTGCTGTACGGTGATCGCGAGTTACGAGAACTGCCGACGAACAACATCAACTACCTTGAAAACTTCTCCGTCCCCGGCGGTGGTGCGTTCGTCGTCGATCCAAACACGGGACGGCCCGTCGTCTTCAGCGACGCCGGCAATCCGTATACCGTGCCGGATGGTGGAACCAAATGGTTCCAGTTCACGACGTTGGGTGACGGCTTGGATGGTGACTACGTTCGGTTGTTAACCGACGGCAATTTGCTGACCGAATGGAACATGGATGCGGCGACAATCATTTTCAACGGTTCGGCATCGCTCAGTCTCAATGTGCCGGCATTACTGAACTTCCACGACTCGGCGGCGATCATCATCAACGGAGCGGCCGCTCATCCGCAAATTCAGTTGACAATGAACCAACAAGGCCAGACAGGGACGGCAATTCTAAAGGCGCCTTCCCTCGATGCCGCTGCAGGATTCAAGGCTTCCTTTGATCTGAAAATCGGTCCCTCCTCGACGCCGCCGGCGGATGGGTTTTCGTTTGTCTACGGAAACATGAGCGATGACGCGGTCTTTGGAGAAGTTTACGGGGGTACCGGGTTCGCGTTCTCGGTCAATACATACGGTATGCCCGGCTTTCATCTGTACTACAACGGTTCTGTGATTGCTTCCGATACCGATTTCACGGTTGAGGAGATCGTCACCAGTGCGTTTGAACCGGTCGTTGTTGCGGTTGACGCCAGCGGCTTGGTGGATGTCCAGTGGAACGGACACACGATTTTTTCCGGAGTGTCGCTTCCCGGTTGGGATCCCCAACCGGGATGGCGATTTGCGATGGGTGCCAGGACCGGCGGTTTGAGCGAAGAACATGTCGTCGAAAATCTGTCCATTCAGATGGCTCCGTGGTTCGATCTGTTGGACGCAAGTGGACGCGTGATGCAACGATCTGCAACGACAATGGATATTCGCCATCTCACGGCGGGGACTTACTATCTGGCGGTGACCGAACCAAGCGGTGCCGGCACTCCGTTTACCATTGAATTCGACGCGCCGGTAGCCGGCCAATACCATGGAACCACTTCGTCACCCGATCGTGACACGATCGACGGCGGCGAGGGCAGCGATGTGTTGATCGGCAACTTTGACATCGATCGAATCTTCGGCGGCAGCGGTGTCGATGCGGTAACTTCCGAAAAGATTGAACTGCGAGACAAGGAAGTTGCCGACACGCGTGTCGATCCTCTAACCGGCGAATTCATTCAAGCACCCGCCGCGCCCTTTGATCCTGTCGTCCAGTTTCCACCACTGGTGGCCGCGCGCGCACCGGGACAACTGGTTACACTCGGTGCCAACGGCGAATATTTGATACACTCGCCGATTTTCCAAAGTGACATCAATGGTATCAACTCGCTGGACTTGTCTTACCTGGGACTCGGATCCATTGCCGGGCTTGAGTCGCTAGCGAATATCCGCCAATTGGATCTTTCTCACAACAATCTTTCGGGGGCCGCCTTTGCGGGATCGGCATTTACAAAGCTCGAGTCGCTGAGCTTACGGGAGAACCGAGACTTCAGCGACTTGACCGGATTGGATCAACTGACGGGACTGAAGAATTTGTTTCTCGATGGAACGGCGGTGGACTATGTCGGTGGGAATGTTCAGGTCATTACCGACCATGCCGACACGCTGCAGACGCTGACTTGGCCAACTTCATCCAATGGTCTGACCGAATTGTGGTTTGATGGGACGTATAACACCAGCTGGCTCGATTTAGTCGAAACAGACCCGAACCTCAGCTTGATCGGACAATATCCAGATGCTTCGGGATTACTTACCGGCGAGTTGTATTATCCCGATGGGGCGACCATGAACGCGAGGGCCGGCGGCCGAATCGGCGTGGAGTATTTCGGCGGCGCGTGGGTTGGACAAATCCATATTGGCTATGCCGGATCCGGCGCTCCCCTCGTTGCGGGCGACATCAGTTTTGGCACACGAAGTGATGACGGCAGCGCCTTGTGGATCGATCTTGATGATGATGGGCTGTTTGAAACCAACGAGCGAATCGTCAACAACAATTTCCAACAGGGAGCGACGTCAAGAACCGGAAGCGTCAATCTGGGCGCCGGAGCCTACAACATTCTGATCGGGTTCTGGCAAGCGCAATTCGGTGTGGAGATGGGTGCCCGATTCGCCCAGGGAGTCGTAACGAACTACGACAACATGACACCGATCAACCCATCGCTTGTTTTACAGCATGGCTTGTGGACGAGCACGCAGTTGCTACCAACCGGCCAGAATCTGGTCTTCGCTCAGGGGCAAACGGTGAATCTGCAACTGCCCAGGAATTTGCCCTGGACCCTGAATCTTCCCGATGGTGGGCAACAAACCGGGTCTGGCAACTCGATTACGTTTCAGTCGACGAGTGCGGGCATCGCCACAGTGGTGACCGGTGGAGAAATCATTCCGGTCGTGATCAGCGATATCGCACCGGTGCTGAGTGGCCCGTCGACGATCAACCTTAACGAGGGTGACGTAATGACGGTCTCGCAAGTGCTGAGCCAGTTTCCTTTGTCCGGCGATACCACCGCAAATCGGCAAGTCACCGTCACAAATCTATCGACAGGAGAGGTCACGGACCTGACCACCGGTTCGCTCGAAATGAACGACGATGTAGTCCACTTGAATTCCGACATCATTGATGGTGCTTCGGACGTCACCGTGGCGTTCTGGTTCAAGTCTGGCAGTACCATCTCAAGGCAAACGATTCTGAGCGCTGCCAACAGTAACCAAGCCAATGAATTTTTGATTGACGTCACACCGACCCACGTACGCGTTTTCGTCGGTAGCTTTGGACTGCAGTACGCGAGGGCAATCGTTGACAACGCATGGCATCACGTCGCAGTTGTGTTAAAGAACGGGGAGGACAATTCGGCCGATCGGATTCAAGTGTTTGTTGACGGAACCATTGTTACGACGGGTCACTTGGATCTTGGAATCTTCGACGTGAATGCGGGTGGACTGGTGTTGGGCCAAGACCAGGACGCGGTCGGTGGGGACTTCGATCCGACCCAATCGTTCCAAGGTCGAATGAATCAGTTTGCCGTGTGGCGGCGAGCGTTGACCGCGGAACAGATTCTAGGCGTTTCGGTCGCCGGGGTCGCGACTTATCCTGAAGATCTGGCGGCCTGGTTCCCAATGAATGAACTCGGTGGTGATACGGTCATCGATCGAAGTCCCCATCGTCGCGATGGAACGATCAGTTCGGTTGACTCAACGCCGATCCAGTGGCAGACGGACAGCCATTTTGGACCGAGTGATTTTAATGCCGTCGACGAAGGAGACCATCGTCTGACCGTGATCGCTCGCGACGCCGAAGGTAACGTGGATCGGGCCGAGGCAACGATCCACATAGCCAATGTGGCACCAACCGCGGGAATCTCGTCGACGGTGTCGCTATTGGACATCGTCGCGGGCGACAACGTCACGCTAAATGCGTCGCTTTCCAGCGATCCGGGAACCCTCGACGAGCTGAGTTACGATTGGGAAGTCACGACGGCCAATGGAGATTTCATCGAAGGGGGCAG
>JAGQPO010000612.1 GCA_020426665.1 Planctomycetales bacterium | reverse complement strand
TTGTCCAGATTTAATTTTAGGGTTGGGAATCGAAACTCTTGACGAGTTCCGATTCCCCAAAATCAAACGTTGACGGCACCCTAGAGCGAGCGGAGGAACGCCGCGCTTTGCTGAATGCTCTCGATCGGGTGGGGTGAATGATCCTGTTCGACATGGCAATGAGACACCCCGGCTTTCTCGGCTGCGGCGAGGATCGGTTCCATGTCGATGACGCCGTTTCCGAGCTCTTTGAAGGCTTCCTGTGGAATCGAATCGTACTGGGGCGGCTTAACCGATCGGTCCAAATCCTTGAGGTGCAATTGTGTGACCCGGCCGGAAAGTTTGCCGATCAGTTCCGCAGAATCGACGCCGGCGACGGCAACCCAGAATACATCGATTTCGAATTTCATCGCATCAGAAAACTGATCGATGAACACGTCGTATCCAGTCTTACCGCCTTCCAACGGTTTAAATTCAAACGAATGGTTGTGATAGGCCAATTGGATCCCTGCACGTTTTGCTTTTTCAGCCGCAACGTTACAGCGGTCCGCAATCATTTTGTATTTATCCAGCGAGTCGCGGAGATCGGGCGCCAACCATGGAACAACGACATGGGTCAGTCCCAAGTCATTTGCCTTGTCCAGGATTTTCTCGAACGGTTGAACACCTTTTTGGTCTGGTTTCAAAATCCCGTCCGAGTCAATGTGCGACGAGTTGACCGCCATGCCGTTGGCTTTGGCCTCCCGAATCATCTCGTCGGCGTTTGGAAAGCCGTAAGGTTCAACCTGTTTGTACCCCGCATCGGCGACGGCTTTTAGCGTTCCAGCGACATCACGCCCGATTTCGTTTCGAAGGGTGTACAGTTGGATTCCGATGTTTTTTCGGTACGCGTTATCGGCGTCTAACGCGAGTAACCATTTCGGTTGAGAAAGAACGGCAGCGGTTGCGGCGCCGGCGGCCAGGAATTGGCGACGTTTCATGATCTTTGAAGGGCTTGGGAAGTAGAGGACGGGGATTCGGGTCGGTCTTATTATTGGGTCGGACATAGCTTACGTGTGTAAGGCATTACATTTTCACAACCCGAATGCGTCAGCGAGGGACCAGTCGATACCGGTTTTCCCTCGCTCGCACTTTTTGAAGTTGCGCTTTTGCGATAAACCACTGCTAAACACGCGGAAAATCGGTTGTGACTGGTCCCTCGCTCACGCGTTCGGGTTATGAAAAACCAATGTCTAACGCAAAAGCGCCACTTCAAAACTCACACTTAGGGTTGTGAAAGCGTTGCGCCTTCAAAACTGACGCTTCCGCTCTCGCAGCAGCCCATTAGAACCCCTGCGAGAAGCGTCACATGACTTGCATGGACGTCCCCATGGTAACTCCTGGCGCCGGCAAATTGCTTTCCCCCTCCAGGAAAATATCGATCGCCCGCGCCGCACCCCGACCTTCGTTTATGGCCCAAACGACCAAGCTTTGTCCACGACGACAATCGCCGGCGGCAAAGACCTTTTCGATGCTTGTCGCAAATTGTCCGTGATCAGCTTTGAAATTGCTTCTCGGATCGGTCTCCATCCCTAACGCCTCGGGAAGGTATTGTTCGGGTCCCAAGAAGCCCATCGAAAGCAAAATCAGCTGTGCCGGCCACTGTTTTTCCGATCCTTCGACTTCCAACATTTGCCATTTTCCGGTTTCGTCTTTGGTCCATTCGACTTCGACCGTTTTGATTCCTGCCAATTCACCGTCGGAATCAACGACGAACTCCTTGCTTAGAATTTGGTACTCGCGCGGGTCACGTCCGAATTTCGCTTCGGCCTCTTCATGACCGTAATCGACTCTGAAAATCCGTGGCCATTCGGGCCATGGATTGTCGTGGGCGCGCTCGGCGGGTGGCTTGGGCAGCAATTCGAAATTGACAATGCTTCGGCATCCGTGCCGCAAGCTCGTTGCGATGCAGTCGGTTCCGGTGTCGCCGCCACCGATGACAATCACGTCTTTGCCTTCGGCGCTGATGAAGCCATCGTCTAATTGTTCGCCGTGGACCGATTGTTTGGTATTGGCCGTCAAGAACTCCATTGCAAAGTGGACACCTTTGGCGTCGCGGTTGGGGATCGGCAGATCCCGTGGCTTTGTCGCGCCACAGGCTAACAAAACTGCATCGTTTTGATCGATCAATTCGGCCGGATCGATATCTTTGCCGACGTTCGCGTTGGTCACAAATTTGACGCCCTCGGTCGTCATCTTGTCCACGCGACGTTGAACAGCGGCTTTGGACAATTTCATGTTTGGGATGCCATATTGCAACAGCCCGCCGATGCGATTGGCCCGCTCGTACACGGTGACCGAATGGCCGGCCCGATTCAATTGGTCGGCGGCGGCCAAACCGGCCGGTCCGCTGCCCACGACAGCAACGTTCTTACCTGTTCGTGATTCCGGCACCTCGGGAACGATCCATCCTTCGTCCCAAGCCCGATCGACGATCGCATTTTCGATATTCTTGATAGTGACCGCCGGCTCGTTGATTCCTAATACGCAAGCGCCTTCACAGGGAGCGGGACAGGTTCGCCCCGTGAACTCGGGAAAGTTGTTGGTTTTGTGCAGACGCTCGATCGCCTCTTTCCATCGATTGTGATAGACCAAGTCGTTCCATTCAGGAATCAAATTGTCGATCGGGCAACCGGTGACTGATTGACAGAACGGGACGCCACAATCCATGCATCGAGCACCCTGCTCGCGCAAATGGTCTACCTTATGTTCGGTATAGATTTCGTCGTAGTCGTTCAATCGGACAACCGGCAAACGCCACGGCACTTTCTTGCGATCGAACTCTTTAAACCCGGTTGGCTTTCCCATCAAACTTCTCTCTGTCTATCGTTCTAAATGATTTGTGAACTGCCAGGTCGCTAACCTGGATTTGTTTCCAACGATCAGATGGCCTTCAGATCAAACACCCGTCGGACCGGGCGCCGGCCGAACGGTTGTTTGTTGCTAAGGCTCAGCCGACGACCGCGGCTTGGGCCTTTTGTTGTTCTAGAACACGCTTGTAATCAACCGGCATGACTTTGATGCATTCCGACATAAATGCCGGCCAATCGTCCAAGGCTTCGGCGGCAACTTTGCTGCCGGTGTATTGCAGGTGATGAGAGATCATCTCTTTGATCTCGGCTTCCTCCTCACCCGCTTCAATCTTTTCCAACTCGACAAGTGCCAGGTTGCAGTTCAAGTTGAAGTCACCCTTGCGGTCCCAAACGTATGCGATTCCTCCGGACATGCCGGCGGCAAAGTTGCGCCCTGTCTCGCCAAGGATGACAACGCGTCCGCCTGTCATGTACTCGCACCCGTGATCGCCGACACCTTCGACAACGGTTCTGGCGCCGCTGTTTCGGACACAGAATCGTTCCGCGGCTCGCCCGCGGAAGTATGCTTCCCCGCCGGTCGCGCCGTACAAACAGACGTTACCGATCAGGATATTGTCTTCGGATTTGAACGTACTGACCTTCGGCGGATACACAATGATCCGTCCACCGCTCAACCCCTTGCCGACGTAGTCATTTGCATCGCCTTCCAATTCGATGGTGATGCCGTGGGCCAAAAACGCGCCAAGACTCTGTCCGGCCGAACCGGTAAAGTGCAAACGGATCGTGTCGTCCGGCAACCCGGATTGACCATAAACCTTGGCGACTTCGTTGCTAAGGATCGTGCCAACGGTTCGGTTGATGTTGATGATCGGTGATTCAATGACAACCGGTTTCTTGGTCTCAATCGACTCGCGAGCCTGATCGAGCAGCAATGAAAGGTCCAGCGATTTGTCCAAACCATGATCTTGTTTCTGGCTGCAAATGACCTGGACGTCCGGGTGCGGCTTGGTTGCGACGCGCAAGACGGATGTTAAATCCAATCCATCAGCTTTCCAGTGCTTAATGGCTTCGTCGGTGTGCAGCACATCGCTACGTCCGACCATTTCGTCGATCGTTCGGAATCCAAGTTTGGCCATGATACGCCGCGCCTCCTCGGCAACCATGAACAAATAGTTGACGACGTGCTCGGGTTTGCCGGTAAACTTCTTGCGCAGATCCGGGTCCTGAGTCGCAATCCCGACCGGGCAAGTGTTCAAGTGACACTTACGCATCATGATGCACCCGAGTGTGACCAGCGGAGCGGTTGAGAACCCGAATTCTTCGGCGCCTAACAACGCGGCAATGACCACGTCTCGGCCGGTTTTCAATCCGCCATCGGTTTGCAAAACGACTCGACTGCGCAGATTATTCAGCACAAGGACCTGGTGCGTTTCTGCGATCCCCAATTCCCAGGGCAGACCGGCGTGTTTGATACTCGTCTGCGGTGACGCGCCGGTGCCGCCGTCGTAGCCG
>JAGQPO010000611.1 GCA_020426665.1 Planctomycetales bacterium | reverse complement strand
TTCCATTGGCAAGGGTTCGAGCCTTGTGCGCGGGGTGGATCTGAGGGGATTCGAACCCCTGACCTCTTCATTGCGAACGAAGCGCGCTACCAACTGCGCCACAGCCCGATTCGATGCTAGGGTAACGAACACGACCGTTGTTTTCTAGAGCGGAAGTGGCAAAGTTTGGTTCGTGGGTCAGTTGGGCTTCACCGGTTTTCGAATCGGCATTGGCGTGCGAAACTTGGTGGCAAAGATTTCACTGTTCTATTGAAGAGAATCGTATTTCATGTCTTTTGCGACCCGATTGGCCGAAGCAGTTCGGCGGACACGCAGCGTCACTTGCGTCGGCCTGGATCCACGAAAAGGCTCGCTTCCGTTGTCGCTGCGCGAGGCCGTTGCCAATGATCGGCCGGAGGAATGGGCGGCCGCGTACACCCAATTTTGCTGCGAAATCATCGATGTCGTCGCGGATATCGTTCCATGTGTGAAGCCTCAGGCGGCGTTTTTCGAGCAACTCGGTCCGGCCGGCATGATCTCACTGGGCGAGGTCGTCGCGCATGCCAGGCGTAACAATCTGCTAGTCATCTTGGATGGCAAGCGTAATGACATTGGTAGCACGGCGACGGCTTATGCGGATGCTTATTTAGGGGCCGACAGCCCTTGGGGAAGCGATTCGTTGACGGTCAGCCCGTACCTTGGACGCGACAGTATCGAGCCGTTTGTTGAGGTTTGCGACGCGCGACAGGCCGGTATTTTTGTACTGGTCAAGACATCCAACCCTGGCGGCGGATTATTGCAGAACCGAGAAACCGATGGGCAAACCGTCTACGCACGCGTGGCGGAATTGCTGAAGGAATTGAATTCGACTCGCCTCGACCCAGGCGGTTACGGGCCGGTTGGGGCTGTGGTGGGGGCGACTTATCCGCAGGAATTGGCCGCGATGCGTGCGGCGATGCCCAGCAGCTGGATTCTGATCCCCGGCTTTGGGGCTCAGGGCGGAGCCGCCGAGGACGTGAAGGTGGGGTTCGATAGCGACGGCATGGGGGCTGTCGTCAACAGTTCGCGGCACATCATTTTTGCTCACTCGCGGGCGGAATATGCCGATAAGTTCGGGGATGCCCGTTGGCACGACGCCGTTCGTGCGGCGACGGAGCAGATGAATCAGCAGTTGAACGTGCTGAAGTAGGCGTGAAGCAGGCGAAACCCCGTGATTTTGCCACTTTCACGGCTCGAACCCTCTTTCGGGTTAAGTCGCCAGTTGCTACGCTTCGCGATTCCCCGCCCGCGACTTTTGGCGTGGAGAGAACCGACACCCAAGCAAATGATGGAATCATGGGCAACAAGATGAAGACCCATAAGGGCATTAAGAAACGCTTCCGCCTGTCAGCGACCGGCAAGGCCATGCACCGTCAAAGCGGTACCAGCCACTTGGCAAACGGTCTGACCAAGAAGCGTCGTCGAAACCTTCGCGGTACGACGTCGTTGGATACTTGCATGGAGAAATCCATCCAAGCATCTCTCAACGGTTACAGCAGCTAATTTTTTTAAAACCCATTTGGATAGGTGCAACTTCGGCGCGTTTTGACGACGTCGGGACCTGATTCCAAAGCAACCTGAGTCGAGGGAACGCAATCATGCGTGCTACCAAAGGTGCCGCACGTCGGCAATCAAAGAAACGTCTGTTTAAACGCGCCAAGGGTTACGTCGGCGGACGTGGAACCCTGATCCGATCGGTCAAAGAGACTTTGGTTCGCAGCGGCGCCTACGCCTTTCGCGACCGCCGCGTCAAGAAACGCGAATTCCGCCGTTTGTGGATCACTCGATTGAATGCCGCGACTCGAATGCACGGGCTGCGTTACAGCGAGTTCATTCACGGGCTGAAGAAAGCCGGCATCGAAATGGACCGAAAGACGCTTTCGGAAATGGCCATTCACGACGAACTCGGTTTCAAAGCCGTTGTCGACAAGGTCAAAGAAGCGTTGGCGGCGTAAGCCAGTCGGCGTCAGTACCTTGCTCTGACTCGCATCGTAATGTCTCTCCAGAACTTTCTTTCCGCCCTCGATTCATTGAAGTCCGAGGCGATCGCAACTCTTGACTCCGCGACTGACGCGGATGCCTTCGAGGCTGCGCGGGTAAAATACGCGGGCCAAAAGAAAGGCGCGCTAAAAGACGTCCAGAAACAAATGGGCAGTGTTGCCGCGGAGGACCGGAAGTCCGCGGGGATGCGTTTCAATGAAGTCAAGCAAGCGATTGAGGCGGCTCTTGCCGATGCCCAGGCCAGGTTGACCGGCGGAGGCGAAAGTGGGGCCGACCCCACGTTTGATCCGACGTTGCCTGGTGTTCGGCCGATGATCGGACACATCCATCCGATCACGCAGACGATCAACCACCTGACCGAGATCATGGGTCGGATGGGTTTCGAAGCCGCCGAGGGGCCTGAGGTCGAAGACCCCCATCACAATTTCGTCGCATTAAATATCCCGGAAGACCACCCGGCCCGAGATCCGCTGGACAATTTCTATTTGGCAACGGCGGCGACGGGTGATTCGAAACAAAACGTCGAAGGAACGCGGTTGTTGCGAAGCCAAACGAGCACGGTTCAGATTCGTGTGATGGCGCAGCGACAGCCTCCGATTCGAGTCATCTCGTTGGGACGCGTCTATCGGCCCGATGATCCGGATGCCACGCACTTTCCAATGTTTCATCAGATGGAAGGTTTGCTGGTCGACAAGCACGTGACGATGGCAAACTTGAAAACCGTCTTGAGAGTTTTTGCGACGAACTACCTGGGTGGCGATGTCGAGATCCGTTTTCGTCCGTCGTTCTTTCCGTTCACCGAACCGAGTGTCGAAGTCGACTTCTTGTGGGACGGAACGTGGATCGAATTTGGAGGCGCCGGAATGGTGGATCCAAATGTCTTTCGAGCGGTCGGCTATGATCCCGAAGAGGTTTCGGGATTTGCGTTTGGACTCGGTGTCGAGCGGTTGTGCATGCGTCGTCACGGCATCAAGGACATCCGTGATCTGTACAGCGGCGACATGCGTTTTCTAAGTCAGTTTTAGGCAAGTTCCATGTCTCGGGTTCCGCGTTCCATGTTGTGAACGATGGCGTGCCTGGGAGAGTGGAACTTCCAACTTGGAACATGAAACCTGGAACTTAATTCATGCTTGTTTCTTGGAAATGGCTCGCCCGATATGTCGATCTTTCGATGGATCGCGAAGAGCTGGAAACGCGACTTAGTCTCAGTGGACTGAACCACGAATCGACCGAGACACCGGTTGAGAATCCGAATCTTTCCGCAGACGACGTGTGTGTTGATTTGGAGGTGACCAGCAATCGCGGAGATTGCTTGGGGCATATCGGTGTTGCGCGCGAGATCGCGGTTTTGTACGGTACGGAATTGAAATTGCCGGAGCCGAAACTTGATCATTCTGAGCTGCCGGTGCAGTCGTTGTTGAGTGTCGAAAACAAGTTCGAAGAAGCCTGTCCTCGATACACCGCTCGAGTCATCCAGGGTGTAACGGTGGGGCCAAGTCCGGATTGGATGCAGTCAGCACTTCGAAGCGTCGGGATCGGCGTTGTGAACAACGTCGTCGACGCGACCAATTATGTGATGATGGAATGCGGCCAACCTCTGCATGCTTTCGACTACGCCAGTCTGGCCGATAAAAAAATCGTGATTCGCGCTGCGGGTGACAAAGAATCAATTACGGCCATTGACCATCGTCAATACGAACTCGACCCGACGATGTGCGTGATTGCGGATTCCACGCACGCCTGTGCGGTTGCCGGTGTGATGGGAGGCGCGGATTCGGAGGTGACCGAGTCGACGACGGATTTGGTCATCGAAGCAGCCGTCTTTGCGCCGCTGTCCGTGCGGCGAACGGCGCGATCGCTGAAGCTTCACAGCCCGTCTAGTTTCCGATTCGAACGTCGCGTCGATCCGGTGGGAGTCGAGTGGGCCAGTCGCCGCGTCTGCGAATTGATTGTCCAGTCGGCCGGCGGGAAAGTCGCTGAGGGGATGATCGACACGGCACCGGAGATTCCCGCCGCTGAGGCAATCGTGTTGAGGCTGTCGCAAATCCCGCGCATCTTGGGCATCAATATTGGTGCGGACGAAGTCGAGCGAATCTTGAGGGCTTTGGGATGCCAAAGTGATTCCAAGTTGTCGGCGGGGGCCGGTTCATTCATTGCTCCCTCGTGGCGTCACGATTTGACGCGTGAATCCGACTTGATCGAAGAGGTCGCTCGTATTCATGGTTACGACAAGATTCCCGAAGACAGTCCGATACCGGTTGCTCCCAGCAGCAAGCGAATGTTCGATTCGGCGGCCGAGCGAATCCGAGGCGTCTTGACCGGCGCGGGGCTGAGCGAAGCGATGACGCCGAGTGTTGTGACCGCCAAATTGGATCAGTCGCTATCGCCGTGGACCAAACGACCGGCGCTGATGACACAGACGGCGATGCTGAAGGGTGCCAAAAGTCTTCGCCGAACGTTGATGCCGAGTCTGTTGCAGGCCCGCGCCAATAATTGGGCATCCGCATCGGTCGCAGCAGACCTTTTTGAGATCGCGCACATTTATTTACCCTCAGAGTCGGCGGACGAATTGCCCGACGAGGTTTACACCGTTGGCGTGGTTTCCGGCGGCGACTTTTTCTCCGTCAAAGGCGTGGTCGAAGCACTTTGCGATGCGTTGGGAACCGA
>JAGQPO010000610.1 GCA_020426665.1 Planctomycetales bacterium | reverse complement strand
AAGACATGGGCCACAAGATTGATGACCCATCAAGAGATAAAATTGATGCCCAGATCGCTACTTGGGCGGCGGAGGTTTCCGACGGACCACGCACCAAGATTGACTTTGTCACCTACACGCTGCGCTATAGTAAGGCCGACTGGATTCGCGTGACGGGGATGGAAGAACATTGGGCGCCGGCAACGGTCAAAGCGAACTTGGATCTTGATAAGGAAGCCATCGCAATCGAAACCGACGGCGTCACGCACCTGGAAATTGATTTTTTCGAATCCGGTTGGTCCAGCGGGCGCGACGAAGTTGATATCGAAATCGACGGCCAGAAGTACTCGGTTCCAGATTCCGGAAACCTTCGTGGGTTTCAATGTCTGCTTACCAAAGATGTTTCCGGGGAATGGACAGCACGCACCGGAGACGAACTGGAAATGCGCAAACGTCCCGGCTTGCAAGGCCCGATTGACGATGCATTTTGCGATCGGTTCGTCATCGTGCTGCCCAGCCGACCGGCCCGCCACGGAAAAGTCCAACGATGGATCGATCGCGAAACGGCGTATTTCAAGAGTCGCTGGGCACGATTGATGCGTGGCGACGTGCAAGTGGTTTTGGATCGCGATCTAACCGACGACCAAATTGAAACCTGCCATCTGATTTGCTTCGGCGACTTTTCCAGCAATCGTTTCTTGTTCGACATCTCTGGCATGCTGCCCATCGATTGGACGCGAGAAACTCTGCGAGTCGGGAAACAGACGTTCGATCCGGTCAGTCATGCGCCGGCATTCTGTTATCCAAATCCCTTCAATCCCGAACGCTATGTGGTTGTCAACAGCGGCATGACGTTTCGCGATTTTTCCAACACCAGCAATTCACGTCAGATTGCAATGCTGCCAGATTGGGCGGTCATCGACGTGTCTTCCGAAGACGATTCGATCTATGCCGGAGACGTCGTCGCGCAAGGTTTCTTTGATGAGAAGTGGCAGTTCAAAGCACCCGAGATCGAACTTCGATAGCGTCTGGCATATCGTCGTTGGTCGCTCCGCGATCTAAGGTTTTGATTGTGGAGCAATCAACGTCAATAGACTGCTAAGGTCTTGTGGCGATTCGGGCATTTGAGTCGCGGATGGCGTGACGGTAATAGGTCTCCGGACACAGGGTGGCCATGGAGGTTGTGTAAACGGTCCCACCGTAGCCGCCCCAAACTGTGCCGGCCGGCCAGCTGCCGTCGGGGCGTTGTGTCGCGAGCAAGCGATTTTTGAGTGCCGTATTCCATCGTTGCCACGCATCGTCTTGCAATTGATGCAGCGCCACGGTGGCGTAATACCAGTAGTAATAGTTGTCTTGTCCGGATCCCGGCAGGGACTGCAACAGGTACCGTTCGGCTTCTGCGATTTCGCGTTCAGGAACGTCTTCGCCGATCAACAGTCGCGTGGCCAATGCTTCGGCGGTCATCGTTCGGCTAGTCGCTTCGCCCGGTCGGTAGCATGCCAATCCGCCACTTCCGGCGCGAACGCTTCGTAAGAATCGTGCCACGCCCGCGACGTTGTCACGGCGGATCGAGATTCCGGCACGCTTTCCGGCGTCCAAAACCATGGCTTGCCAGCCGAGTTGGCTTAGGTCACCCGGATCACCCCGCGTGTATCTCCAGCCGCCGGTCACCGGATGTTGCATCCGGATGGTGTGGTCAATCGCGCGACGCGACGATTCGATTGCCGACGCGTCGCCGGTCATGACGGCGGCTTCGCAGACCGACAGTGCAGCCATCGAATGGCAATAGCTGGCTGCATAGATGGTCGCCTCGCCACTGAGTGATCCGTCCGGGTTCTGGTTTTGAATCAAGTAGGCCAGCCCTCGATAAACATTGTCGGCGTAATCGCCGGACATGTGAGTGTTGCCTGCTCCCATCATTGCCAGTAAAGCCAGACCGGTCAGACCACTCGTGCTTTTCGTTCCGGCGCCGAAGCGGGATTCACCAAGCGGTCTTCGTTCCACACCGGCGCCCGACGCTCGGGGATCCCATGCGCCGTCACGACGTTGTGATTCAGCAAGAAATCGTAGCGCCGCTTGCACGGCGGCTTCCGTTTCCGCATCGCCCCCGGTTTGCGTGAGTGCAACCTGTTTTGCCGCGCCGACTCGGTTTGCAAAGTCCGCCTTTTCGGAGCCCGGCACCACGGCGGCAGACGATTGGGTTGTCGCAGTGTTCTGTGCGGTTGTTGGAGATTGTTCGGTCGTCGCCGTCGGCACCGGAGATGGCGTTTGATTGCCGACGATCGCCGGGGCAACGTCGGCGTTCATGTCGACTCCCGCTGGCTGGTCCTCCGGCGCACTGGCGTTTTCATCGACGTGCACTTGTGATTTCAACAGCTCGTCTAACGATGAGTCTAGTTGCTGAGCAATCGTTTCCAACGCGGGATCCGATTGAATTTCCGGCGGAGGTGATAGCGACTGGGGCGTCGTCGTCAATTCGACCGGTGCCGTTTGGTCGTCGGGTTCAACCGTCTCGTCTTCGACCGGCGTTTCCACGGAGACGTCTTCGGCCGGCGGCGTTGTATCAAGTGGCTCGTTTAGCAAATCATCCAGTTCGGCAACCGGTAAAGGAGCGATCGCCGGCGATTCGTCTTGGCCAGACGCTTCGTCGATCGCCAGTTCCGGATCAAATGTCGAAAAAGTTAACGCGTCGACGCCTGGTGTGTCAGCGTCGGGCGCGATGGAAGCCGACCCACCATTTTTCTCCGCCTGGTAGGGCACCAGCCAGATCAGCGCTGCGTGCAATGCGAGGGCCAGGATCAGGCAGATCGTTCCTGCGGCGCGGCCGTCTCGTTTCGCGCGGCGAAACAACCAGACCGTTACGGCCAGCAACACGATGCCTACGATTGCAACGGCATAGACCAGTCGCGGATCGTCCCACAACCCGACAGATTGACCGATCAAATTCAACGGCGAATCCCTCCGCCTCCCGCCGTGTCCACCTTCACGGCGATGCCGATTTGTGCAACACCCGAGCGGCGAACCGTGTGCAGCGTTTCGGCAAAACCTTGCAGCGATCCCGCACTGTCGGCCCGCACGACAACCTTCAAGTCCGGATATTGGGCGTACTGTTCCGCCAGGATCTGAACCAATTGTTCTTTCGTCACGATCTGGCCGTCCAGTGTGATGTTGCCGTCGGCGGTCAGTTCGACAACCCGATCATCCGGCACACGTGAGATCGCATTCATCGGTCCGACCGATGGCACCGAGACATCGATCCGGGATTCCGACTCGCTGAACTTTGTACCGACCATGAAAAAGATGACCAACAAAAACACCACATCGATCATCGGCGTCAAATTGATCGTGATGTCTTCGCTGGATCGACTTCGTTTGGCCATAAGAGTTGTAAGAAGCGAGTTGCGCGATGAAACTTGAAACTTGAAACTTGAA
>JAGQPO010000609.1 GCA_020426665.1 Planctomycetales bacterium | reverse complement strand
CTACCAGGTTTCACACAGAGGCCCCAAAAATCTTCCAGCAAATTTCAGAGATGGTGACCAGTTTGGACCAAACAGATTGCTTGGCTCTGCGAAACCCAATCGATTGATCATTCACGGATCCGACTTGCCTTTTGCGCGGCGCCGTTTTGGTGCAGCGTCAGTGCGTGGGCGGGGCCGGTGGCGCGGAGGTGGAATTCCAGTTGAGCCGCCACGCCACGATACGACCATTTGGTCGGTGAGTCGGCGAAGACTTCTTGGGTCGGTTGATTGGTGATACCGACCATCAAGTGACCGTCTTTGTAGTTGACGTCAAAGATGAAGTTTGGCGTTAGTTGATAACGACCCACGAGTCGTTCGGGAGTTACATCACCAGGATTTGCCGTGCTAGGTTTCGCTTTTGGGGTCGAGTGTCCCTGCATCAAGTGGGCGACCATGGCATCGCAGGCCGGGAACGCTTGCGACTCGCCTGAATTGGTGCAAGCGATCATCGCAAGGTCAGATTCAGGGAGTATCCAAATCACCGCAAACGTATTGGTGTTCGATCCGGCATGCGTCAGCGCGGGACCGAGTGGCGTATTTAAAACAATCCATCCGCAGCCGTACTTTTCGTTCGCCGCTTTGTCGACCAGCGGTTCGTGCAGATGGTCATATTCCTTTTGCGATCGCAACACCGGATCGGGCTTGCCAGCCAGTTGCCACCGCGCGTACTTGGCGTAGTCCTCGATCGACAGGTGAACAGTTCCGGCCGCTGCGTAAACCGTTGGGTTCTCTGCACCAATGGTTCTCGGATCAACCGGCTTGCCATCCTTGTGTCCCCACAGCAGTGGCGGTTGGAGCTTTTCTGCGAATTGCTTCGAGCGAAAATTGGCCGACCGCATCTCCAACGGATCGAAAACATATCGCTTCATGAGCGATTCGTACGATTCTTTCGCACGCGTTTCCAACATCGCGGAAGCGACAGCGTAGCCAAGATTGGAATAGAGAAACTTTCCTTGAGGCTGTGTTGGAGCCGGGGAAAGAATGAGCTTGAGCATCCGTCGACGCTCCAAGGTCGGCGTTTGCTTTTCTGCGAAGAAACTGGCCCACGCTGCTCCCGAAATATCGCTAACGTTCGCGGGCAGTCCACTTTGATGCGACAACAGTTGATCGAGCGTGATACTTCGCAGTTTCGGGTGAATGTCTTTGTCGGTGGCGCTGGGCCATACTTCACCAATCGTTGTGTCCCAATCGATCTTGCCCGACTCGACCAGCACCGCAGCCAAAGTCGCCGTCATCGATTTTGTGTTCGAGCCGATTGGAAAGCGGTCGGACAATTCCATCTTGTCAGAAGTTCCCCGTTTGCGGACGCCAAAGCACGCTGCTGCGACCAATTCCTTGCCGTTCACCACCGCGGCAACCATTCCAGGCACTTCGTGCTTGCGACAAATCTCAGCCAGCTTGGCCTGCATGACCAGTGTTTGATCCTGAGCTGGACAGCTCCCGCACATGTTCAATGAAACAATTAGCGATACAACAGCAATCGCATGAAAGATTGGAACTGCATTCGTCATTGTTTTGTCCTCGGTGTAGTAAACGTAAGTTTGGAAAAATCTCACTGATCACGACGGCTTTCGTGAGCCAAGACGCGTGAGCGTCCGGGCATTTCTTATGTGTCTGAGCGTCACGTATTGCCCGAGGCCTTTCGGCCAGCGGCAAACGAGAAAATCGCCAATGCTCGACTATTGGTTCCTGTTGTCTTCCCAGACTTGATCACGATTGGCTTTCGTCATCAACACTTGCTTCTCCTCAACGATTCCGTTCGCTTGTTCAAGCACCAGTATTACAGTCCAGCCTGGTTCATGCCCATACTTTGATAGGACTTCCACCAGGTCTTCGGCGAAACGTTTCCGAGCCAGCGAACCGAATTCGTCGTCGGCGAACTTCATCAGACGATCGATCGGGATGCCATCAATCGACACCAGCGGCGACCACTGATCACTGACACGCACGATCGGGCGATCTCCTTCCCAACGGACTCCGGTAAACGGAGCCACTTTTGCATAGCCCAATTCTGTAACAGGTTTGTCTGCACGAGGAGTTGATCGTTCCAGCAATATTCGTCCAATCGGATCGACCTTCGGCCCGCCACAGTTGGTCACGACAATCACGCCGACGTTGTGATCAGGAACAAATCCGATCCATGCACTGCAGTTGCTGCGACCACCGTTCTTTTCTGGATAGGGGCCTAGGCGATCATTGAACTTGAACGACCAACCAAGCGACGTGTCGGCCAAGGTTTCGCTTAAAAGACTCGTCCGCGTATGCAGTTCCTGCAGCATCTCGCTTGAGAAAACCCCGGGCTGCATTTGGGCAGCAATGAATTTGGCAAGATCTTCAGCAGTCGTGACCAGACCGCCTGATCCGGCCAGACGCTCGCGAAAGGATGCTTTCTTTTCCCGTTGCCGCCCACTGTCATCGTATCCGGTTGCCGGATGAATGGTATCGTCGATTGGAATCGACGTTCGATCGAGCTGCAACGGATCGCAAATCATTTCCTTCACGAGCCGGTCCAGCGGTTTGTCGGCTGCACGTTCCAACGCATGCCCCAGCAGCCCAAAGCCTAGATTTGAATAACGTTCTTTCTCGCCAGGTTCAGACTCGAGTTTGACGCTTGCCAGCAAGTCGTAAAGTCGTTGAGGCTCAAGTTCGTACCAAGCATCCACGGATTGAACGGGGCCCGGGACATCGCGTGGTAAACCGGATGTGTGCGACGCAAGCTGGCGCAGCGTGATCGTTGCACCCGTTTCAGGCGATGCGCTGATCGCAACATTGCCGGGCAGATACTTCGCCACAGGATCATCCAGAACAATTACGCCCTGTTTTTGCAACATCACCGCCAACGACGCGGTAAAGACCTTGGTGACTGACGCGACGTGATATTGAGTTTGCAGCGTCGCCGGTTTGCTCGTCGCGATATCTTCAAATCCAAAAGCTCGCCCGTAAACTGTTTCACCATCGCGGACGATTGCCACCGCAAGACTGGGGTAGTTCGCAAGTTCAACCTGCCTCTGAAGCCAACTGTCGAGGCTGGCGACATCACTGCTGTTGAGTTCGCTGACATCGCCAAAATCGGGATCTCCCAGAACACGGCTCCTGTCAAACGGACTCCCGTTTCCAAAACTCTCAAACATCGAGAACGAAAACAAAGCGAGTATCGCCAGAACGCCCATGGCGATCGTTAGCACAAGAATCACCAGAGCAGGTGCTTTGGGTAAACGCTTGAATTGTTGTCCCTCAGCAGACGACTCCGTAACCCTGATTACAAGTTTCGTATCGTCTATTCCGGTCGATGCGGATTCCAATTGCTGCTTCCTACGGTGCGACAAATAGACAAATGTAAAGAACACGATTTCAAAAGGAATCACAGCTCCGACTACGGTTTGAAAAAAAACAGGGCCCATTTCCGGGATTCGCAATATCAAACCGCAAAACAATCCGCACGCAGCGCCAGCCAACGTGGGAACAATGATCGCCATGGCAACTCGCCATGACGGCACAATCCGATTCCAGTTCGCCACCCAAGCCTCCGAACCAAAACGACAATTATTGGCCCGATCGTTGAATACCGTGAGAAGATCAACAACTTCATCCGATTCTTCGCCGCTTGATTCGCTCTCAAGACTCGCGACAAGTTTCAATAGATCCTGACGGCGAGGTTCAAGATCCTTACGTACCGCGAACTGATTCAGCCAATAAATCCCCCAGTAAAGGACGAACACGAACAAGCTCAGGAAAAACACCTGTAACGCGAAGCCCCACCAGGAACTGGACGTATTCCAGGAAACCTGAATAAAGAACGCCATCGCCGAAATCCCCAACGGCAGCAAATACCACCATATCACATTTCGCAATAACCAGATTTGATGCTCGACCTGGGACAACGCTTCCTTCGCATAGAAGTTAAGTGGTTCACCCGATGCACTCGGTCGTTGAGGGTGACGCTTGCGGTCCACCAAAATGAACCCGACAACCCAAGTCAGTGCTGGCACACCCAGCCACCAAGCCCAAGGCATCGATGAAGCGAGCCCCTTGTAGACCCAATAAATCAATAGCAACAGACCGATTCCCACCTCGCGGAAATCACGCCAATTGATCGTCGATTGAAAACCAAGGTGCGACTCACGCACGGCTTTCGCAAGTAGTTCCGTATCGATTTTGACTTCGGTACGAGCTGCACTGGATTTCCAGGCCTGTTGGTATTTGTCAAGTTCCATCGGATGCTCCGTTCATCAGTGTGCTCAGAGCCTTTTTCGCACGATTTAATTTCACGCCGACATGGCTTTCCGAAATCCCCAGCACTTCGGCAATCTCGCGATAACTCAGCTCCTCCAAGTACAGCAGCACCAGCGCGCTGTCGGTTTTTGGCAGTTGCTGAATCGCTTGGTAAAGCTGTTCCACCATTTCCCGCTGCTGCACCTGTTCGGCGCATTCGGGCTCGTTGATTGCCCGGTCCTCAAGCTCCAGGAACGGCTGTTGCCTGGCTCGTCGCAGTCGGTCATTGCGATGCCAATTCATCGCCGTATGCAAAGCCACTCGATAGAACCACGTCGCGGGGCTCGACTTGCCCTGGAACTTCGGCAGCGAACGCCAGGCTTGCAACAAGATTTCCTGAGCCAGATCCTGACATTCGTCGCGAGTCAGCGTATAGGCACGCGCGACCTTGAGGACGGACGAGCTATGCTCCTCCAACCACCGCGTGAATATCGACTTGGGATCTTCCTCAAGCACTCAAAGCCCTTGCAAACTGGCACACTATCTCGCTTCAGGATTATTGGTACCAAGAGGATGCGACGACTTACAGAAAATGAGAAACTCTTGTGGAAAAAATCCTTTGGTTGCCCCCGGGTTGCGGCCATCACTCCGATTGCTCGCGGAGTTGCTTTCGCTCTGCCATGCGTTTGAGGATTTCCGCTTTGTTGGGGCCGCCGTTTGCCAAATCTCCAAACCATGGCGAGATGTGGACAATTTCTCCGCTGCGGTGGTCGAGTAAATCGAATTTCATATTGCCTGAGCCGAACGCCAAAGGACGGGAATGGTTCTCCAAAAATTCGCGAAGTTGATTGTCGAGCGATTTATAGTTGGCAAAGGGCTTGGTGGGATCGTCTCCATAGAATTGATTTCTTTCCCAGGACAGCAGAATGTCGCCGACTTCGATACCGACCTTTTCGGCCGGGCTGTGTGGAGCGACTTTGTCGACGCGAAATCCGCTGGCGTAGTAAGCTGGGATTCGGCTCTTCTCCGCTGGGCTGAGTGATACGCCGATCTGAAACGGATCGATGTACGTTGGATCGGGTGTCGATTGTTCCGGGCGGCGATGTCCAGGAACGGAAAAGCCCCAGTGTCGGTAGTAATGGGATTCGTAAAGTGGCAGGACTTTGGGAGGCGTCAATGGAGGAATGCTAAAGTAAAGACGTTCCCGAATCTCAAGCCTCTCGTCGATGGACTCATCACCTGGGTTCGGTACGGTGAAATAGACATAGTGGCGTGCATCGGGGCGTGTGATTGCCCGCAAGTTGACGCCGGGCTTCAGTTCTTCATCGCTGTCGAAGCAAATCTGCATGCGATGGCCTTTCACCACGACCGGTTCGCTGCCGATGAGCGTGTGCCGAGAACCGTCGGGCCATGTCGGTTTCACAAAGCTCACACGTTCCAATCGAATGCCGCGAATCTTGCTGAACTGGAAAGCGGCCGGCAAAGTCGCAGGGACCGGCTGAGTGAACACGCTCCGGTACAGGAATTCGATGTCCACCACTTGTCCGTGCCGATAGGTTTGCTCAGCCGGCGACAACCGCACGCCAACTTGCAAGCCATTCGAACCGGGCTTGCTCCAGTGAGTCGCTGTTGGATCATTGTCTTGGTCAATGAACTGGTTGCGAATGATGATTGGTTCGACTTTGTTTGAGTCGTCCGCGTCTGGCATCAGCAATAC
>JAGQPO010000608.1 GCA_020426665.1 Planctomycetales bacterium | reverse complement strand
CGTGGGCTGTCACGCACCAAGGCCGATTCATCGGTTTTCGCAACACCCTAGTACCGGGTGTGTAAACCGTAAACTTTTCATCGCCTTGGATCCAAATTCCGGGCAGATCCAAATCGACCACCAAAAGCTTGTCGCCCAACATCGCCACCGCTCGGGGGTATGTAACCACCGGCTGTTCGGTCGGGACAGGCTCAGGTACTTCGACGGATTTCGTTGTAAAGGGCTCGGGTTCCTTTGCCGCTTGGGCGTCTGGTTCCTGGGCGATACCAACGCTGGAACTGACTATCAAACTCGCAAACAACGCGGATACATAAGCAAAGCGGAGTGGTTGGCAAGGTTTACCGATTGCGCAAAGTTTTCTAATGATCACGATTACAGATGCCGAACATAAAACCAAGAGATGTACCGAGAAGCGGTTTCTGATTTCGCAACGCCTCCCAGCGGAAAGATTTGGATCATGATAACGTCAAGCCAACCAATTACGCGGGTCGTGGCTCGTCGAATTGCCGTGAGTCAGCAAAAAAGACCGATGTTGATCGGTCCGTGGCGGTTTTCTCGGCTAGCCGCATTGCTGGTTGCCATGGCCATGGGTCAAATTGTTGGTGCCACGAATTCTTCAGCGGGTGGCCCTGTCGTTCGGGCCACGGAGAATGTTTTTGCCTCCGATCGAATTGACCTTTCGGGCGCGATGCCGGTATCCACTCACGTGAAACAAACGGGGTACTATGGCCAATCGATTGGCTGTGACGTTGGCGGTTTCGAATCAACCTGTGGATGTGAAACGGTTTGCGACTGCTCGCCGTGCGATCGGATATTTGATCCGGGATGCGGCATGGAGGCTTCTTGCGGATTCGAGGCTACTTGTGGAATCGAAGCCTCGTGCGGCGCGGAAACATGGATAGAACCCGGTTGCGGATGCGAAGGCGTCGGCTGTGATAGTTGTTGCGACGGGTACGATCCGACGTGCGGTTGCAACTCATGCCGGGGAGGGATTGGGGCTTTCATCGACGGACTTTTCCCACGGTTCCGAATTCAGTGGGCCCAATTGGACCTGTTCGCCGGAACTGCGGCACACACCGGGCCGATGAACTTTGCCAACCTGAGTGCGACCGGGACCGACCGCAGCGGAACCGGCAGCTTTGGGTTCTATGAAGGTTTCAACAAAGGAACATCACTTTCATTTTTTGGTACCGATCTCGCCTGGCAATCAGGTGTACGATTCACCCAAAACAACTTATCGGGATCCGGTTTCACCGACGAGACTCGTACTCAGACGTTTCTGACCAGCGGCTTCTTTCGCACCGTTGATTACGGATTCCAATATGGCCTTGTCCTGGATTACCTGTACGAAGACTGGTATTACCGCGGTGATTTGATCCAGCTTCGTGGGGAACTCGGTTGGGTGCTTCGCAATTCACACGTATGTGGTTTCAAATTTGCCGTCGCCGTCGATGATGACATGGCGACAACCAGCGTGAAAGACAACACTGGCAATGTGGTTCGCAACAACATCAATTTCGAATCAATCGATCAGTATCGCATCTTTTACCGCCAACGATTGGCTCGCTGCGGTTCGTGCGAGGGCTTTGCCGGTTGGACGGACAACAGCGACGGATTGATCGGAATGGACTTAGACCTGCCCATCCATGGCAATTTGCTGTGGAACACATCGGCCACGTACTTGATTCCCAACGAGTCTAACTTAAACGGTGGCAACCAAGAGGAAGGCTGGAACTTGGCGATCGGATTCACCTACCGTCCCGGTGGTCTCGGTCGGGGCTCGCGATACACGCGACCACTGCTGAAGGTCGCCGACAATGGATCGATGATGGTCGGCCGCAAGTAACCGGTGCCGCTTTGATACGAAACCGTCCGCAGGTGGCTTCACCGATTTCCTGATTCAAATCACAACCCGAATGCGTCAGCGAGGGACTCCCCGATTCGCACCACAACCCGAATGCGTCAGCGAGGGACTCCATAAGTAAGCTCGAGTCCCTCGCTTACGCGTTCGGGTTCAGGTATCGCAAGCATGCCAGGATGATGATCGGCAAACCCAATTGATTGAATCAGTCGCGTGGCACTTCGATGCCTCGGATCATCGCCAATAATTCTTCATCAACATCGCGACCTTCGATTTCAGCCTCTGCGGTTAATTGAACGCGATGCCGAAGGGCTGGGATCGCAACTTCCACGACATCATCGGGGATTGCATAATCGCGTCCACTGAATCCAGCGAGTGTCCGAGCGCATTGCATCAATGCCAGTCCGGCACGCGGCGACGCACCGATATGAAATGCCGGCCAAACTCGTGTCGCCCGGACAATCTTGTTGATGTAATCGACCAACGCGTCTTCGACGTTCACCGTTCCGCACAGTTGGATCAATTTTCGGACGGTCTCTGGATCAGTGATCGTTCGGATCTCGGTGTCCAATCGTTCGTTCAAATTAACTTGCTTACTGTGCAGCTTCAGAATTTCGGCCTCCTGAGATTCCGTCGGATAGTCGACTTTCAATTTGAACATAAATCGATCGAGTTGGGCTTCGGGCAAATTGTAAGTCCCTTCGCTCTCGAGCGGGTTTTGCGTCGCCATCACCAAAAACGGTTGCGGAACGACGTGGCTGGTGCCGTCGATGGTCACGCGATACTCCTGCATGATCTCAAGCAACGCTGCGTGCGTCTTTGCGGGCGAGCGGTTGATTTCATCGGCCAGCAACAATTGAGTAAACACGGGACCGGCGCGAAACCGAAATTCACTCTTTTGCATGTCAAAGACGGGCGCGCCGGTGATGTCCGAAGGCATCAAGTCGGCGGTGAATTGAATCCTCCCAAAATCGCAACCGAGAACACGTCCCAAGGTGCGAACGAAAAGCGTTTTCCCAAGTCCTGGCACGGATTCGATCAAAACATGGCCGCCGGAAAACAACGCCGTCAACGTACCGAGCACAAGTTCATCTTGGCCGACAAAGATCTTTGCGACTTCGGCCGAAACAGACTTGTAAAGTTGTTCGACCGGAGTGAATCGTTCACTCTTGCCACGTGCTTGTCGCTGGTCTGGTGATGACGATGGCTCGGTCGAAAACAAATCCTGTGCGGATTGTGATCCCAGCGTCGCGTCGGAGTTTCGCACCATTGCTGCCGCAGGCGACGCGCCCCCATCGGCGGTTTGTTGCGGCATTGGATCATCGGCACGAGATCCGGCCTGAGAGTTTCCATTAGTCGGGTCGGTCAACGGTCAGCCTCGATCGTTTGGGTTGGAGTCGTCTGTTGTCAATTCAATTGAGTTGTTCGTCTGGTCTTTCGGCTTACCGGTCTCTGCCGTCTTCCGGGGAGTGTGGCCGGTAACGTTGCCTGCAATTAACGGTTGGCTGCGGATCGTGATCTTGGGTGGTGTCCCGGGAACATGTAAATGCAATGCAGGATCGTCGGGATGCGGAGGCGACTGGATCACCCATGGCCCCGAAGATTCTTCTCGGACCTTCGTCATGTATTCGCTGATTCGCCGTTTCGCATAGGCTTCACCGCCACGACGACGCATTAACGTCGCCACGGCACTCAGGTGGTCGCCGAAATGTGTCAGAACACCGCGATCAATCTGTCGCGGTCGACCAAAAATCGGCAACAACATCAAGCAGATGACAAACCCAAGGACGAGGGCATGGAACGTCACAAAACTGATCGGAAAAACCGTTAACAGTTCCATTCCCGTGGCGCGCGGAATGTCACCGACGACCACGCTGATCGGCATCGATCCATTAGCCGACGTGAACCCGACCTGGGGGGCGGAGCCATTGGCAAGCAATCGTGTATCCGGGTCAATGATGTTCCCGGTGATCATCGGTTGCAACGAAGCACTGATCAGCTGATCGGCCAGTTGCTGGTTGTCCTGTCGTGTCAGTCCATAGTTGGTCAACAACGATCCCCCAGCGACCACCAAAATCTGGGAATTTCTCCACCGCGTGCTGGTCACCCTTGCGACCAGTGTGTCCCCGTTCTCGGACTTCAGAACAGGTGCAAACTGCAACTCTGTAGACGTCGGCACCGTTGACTCACCGAAACTTACCGGTGGTGATCCCGGGCCGACCGGTTGCCAAATCATTGTGTTCTGCGTCGTCGGGTTATCACGGTCATACGCTTCGATCACCCATTCAAAACGGCGTTGTGATTGATCCCCCGACGGTACTTTCCAAACAGTTTCCTCGGATTTTTCTTCATCGGCAACCACAACTTGGGAATGCTGGACCTTTGGTCGAACCACAAACCAACCGTTGGACGCGATGGCAGTGCGCTGCGTTTGCCAACGATGTTCCGCAACCAAACTCTCGGCATACTTCCGCCGGTACTCCAGTCGTTGCCCGGGCGAAGCAACCGGCCGGGCATCGCTATAAAACTGCGATTCGCTGCCGCTGTCGGGTACCACGAAAATGAGAGTCTTGTAACCCGCTCCCAGCCAGCTTTCAAACCATCGCGTTGTACGGACGTCAATCGGCGAAGGATGCCCAGGTGTCCAAACCACGACCGAAGTCATTCGGGCCCGATCGGTCAATCGATTGAATTCACGATCGTAGAAACCTGCTTCGGTGAACGCGGTTCGAAACGTCGTAAACCCGTTGATACTGCGTTTAGCCGAGTATCCTTTACTGGAACCATAATTCGTTCCCAAGCCGCCACTACAACCGGCAACAACCAGCAACAAAACACATACCAGAAACTTTGGAACGGGTTGAATCGTTCCGTGACGTTTGTGTCGGAAAACTGCAGGGATCGTTCTACTCATTTTGCGACTCCGTACACCGTAGCCGCCCGTTCCAGCAATTCGTTTTGCTTCCACAATTCGTGGAAGACATTCTCCGGAATCTCGTGCCGCCCAAAGTAGGACTGTTCAAAGGCGTCGGCGGTGGCACGCAAGTACGTCGCGCAATCATGGTCGTTGGTGCGAGTCTCTCGAACGTATCGGCCGTTCGTTTTTCCCCGGCTCAACCGCAACAATCCATTGCGATCCAGCAACAACAACTGGTGCCCCAACATTAAGATGATGGCCTGATCAAAGCGTCCTTCAAGCATCAACCGCTCGCACTCGGTGCGCAAGTTGACATCGGTGCGGCGAAGTTCTGCCGGCAAGTGCTTGATCCTTTCCAACATCTGCTCGTCTGGCAAACCGTCTCCTCCGGAGCCTACTTTGCCCGATTTCTTGCCGTCGGGCAAATTGATTTCCGCACGTGAGATGGCGTAAACCGTTATGCCGACGATCGCCAATGCAAGCACGACCAACAGAACCCATCCGAACACATTGCCCATTGTCACCGAACTGCCGAACAGGACGGTTCCTGTGGTCGTTGTACCGGTATTGCTGGTTTTCGGTTGCGTGGTCGTCTTCTTGACCGTTTCTGGTTTTGGCAGCCAACGACTGTCACGGTGAATTGAGTCGTCGGTTCTCGGAGTGATGGCAATTGGGACGATCTCGTTTTTCTGTGCATCAAACCAAGGCGTCGTCTCCAACGACTTCTGGACAGGTGACGTTGCGAAAGCCGGCTTCGAAACCGATTGGGGGTTGGCGACAACCGCTCCGTCGGTCTTGTCGGGTGACGCGCTGCTGTCTTGGGCCAGCCCGGTCGATCCGAAACCATACGACATCACCGCCGCAAGCAAACAAGTGTTCGCCCAAATCAAACTTCGGGCAACGAATCGTTTCGAGGCGTTCCTCATTGGATGCCTCCAACCGGTAAAACGTCTCGTTCTGCGTCAGTGGATTTTTCCAGCAACGTACTTTTTTGCTGGTTGGGCAGCGGCTGGTCATTTCCAAACTGACGCATCGCCTCGGCGCGCACGGCAAGTTCTACATCCCATCCTTCAAGTCGGATGCGAGTGTCCAAATACGTAATCATGCGCACGACCACACTGATTCCTGCGATGCACCACAATGCAAGTGGATAAAGAAACAGTAGGGTTACCAATCCAATGTTCCAGTAGCCGGTCGCAATGCCGCGGACCCAAACCAAGCTGTAAAACAACCCCGCAAAGATCACGGTCAACGTCGCTCCGGAAGCAATCCATCGGCTGCCAACGTCGCTGCCCGCTGGACGATGTAATGCCCGGGCACGCCGCCCCAATGTGATCTCGTTGGGGTCCTTGCTGCGCAGCGGACACATCTCCAACAGAATCATTTCCGGCAAAAACGGGCGGCCGGCACGAATCACCAGCGCAATGAAAAAGATTGTCAACGGAATGACAACATCGAAAGCCGTGTCGTATGGCTGGAACATTCGCAACCCGACCAGGATCATCGACGGGACAGCCAAGCGGCGAAGACTCAAACAATAAAACCAACGCCAAAACTGCTTCTTGGCGATCGATAGTGCGCTGCGCCAGCTGGGCCGATGCTCAAACACCGCCTGGCCCAGATAAATCGTTGTCACGACGCCTGCCGACGGGGCCTGCAAAAAAATCAGCAGCGCCATCCAAACCACATAACGACTGAGTTCCCAAAAGGCTTCCGAATCGTCGAGACCAAATTGTGATTCGGTCAGCGGCAACCAGTACAGCAACAACGCATTGGCGACCATCCACGGCCACGCACCGAGCAAAAAACCGACCAACAACATGGTGGGATAGCGATGGATCAAGACCAGGGCAAGGTCGCCGATTTCGGCAAGCGAGCGAACGCGCACCGCGACGTGGGTTTGGTCAAGTTGCATCGCTGCCTCCCACGGCCGCGATTCGCGTCTCCCGAAGGTCGGCATAACGAGCCGTCCGCACCAGCGACGTTCCTTCGCTTTTCTGTTTTGGGAACCCGAGGATCACGAAATACAAAGTGATCAATCCGCTGGACATGATCGACCAAGCCACCTTGACCAAATAGGGCGCTGCACTTGGCGACAAGAATCCTTCGGTAAACGCGGCCAGGATAAACATCACCGCGCTAGCTGCCATCACGGGAACCGCTTGCCGTCCGGCCTCACGCACCGAGTCGACGCGCGACAATCCGCGCGTGTTGAAAAGCCCCATACCAATCCGCATCCCTGCGCCGGCCGACAACGCGATTGCCGTCAATTCAAACGGTCCATGAGCCGTCACAAATTCGAAGAAATTTTCTGACCCTTCGACCCCTTCCCGAGACATGTAACCGAATGTTGCCCCCAAGACGACCGCGTTATACGCCAACGTGAACAAACAGGGAATCAACAAAATCCCATAGGCAAAGCATTGAAGTCCGATTCCGGTATTGTGCTGGATGTAGAACGCGGCGCGTGCCGTGTAGGAATCCGGGTCGGCAGCCAGTGGTTTTTGAAAAGACTCTTCAGTCGCCTCCAACATCGCGCTTCCGCAGAACCGCTCGGCGAATTCTGGGAACTGGTCTTCCGAAGCCCCCATCACCATCGACAGAGCAAACAGCCCAAAGAACACGAGCGTTGCCACTCGAACACATCCGTCGTTAAAGATCCGTTGAGGCGCATCTTCGAACAGGATTCGAAACCAGCCGCTCGGCGATGCAGAAGTAGTGCGATACAATTGGTTGTGGGCACGCGCGACAAGTCGATGAAGATACGTCACCGTGTTGGGCGGCAATTGGTACGCATCGGCCAGCGCCAAATCTGCGCAGGCGGCTCGGTACAGCGTAGAAAAACGCGCGACTCCGGCCGCCCCCCGGTGATGCACGCTAACGCTGTCGGTACGACCACGTAACTCCATCGCTTCACACAATCGTTCAAGCTCCGTCCAATCCACTCGTCGCTTTTCCAGCAGCTTGGCAACGTTCATCCTCCGCCTCCCGTTGTCTCGTCTGCTTTTTTATTTGCAGCAATTCTGCTTGGTGCATGACTACCGCCGGCCGGAACGCCCAGCAGGTTAGGCACACTACTTTGCAACGGATCGGCGAACTGGTTGGGCGTTCCCCCCTGCTCCGCCACTGGCATCGCCAATCCGACAGGTTTGCCCATATCTTTCGCCAATGGACTGTACCCGGCCAACGGCCCTAAATCAGCAGGGTCGGTCAACGAATCTGCCAGGAAGGTTTTGTAGTAGAGTGCGTACAACAGTAAGTCAGGGTCGATGTCGCTGCGAAAACTAAATCGTTCGATCAACGGGTCCGCCAAATTCCGAGCCACCTCGCGACGACGTGGCGGCGTCAGAAAATGGCGTCGCTCGACATACGTCGCTAAAGTCCTGGCCATTTTTCGCGTGATCAAATAGTCGCCCGGAATATACGACGCTAACGCCGGTACGCGCGCGTCATCTACTTTCGCGATCGGCAGTTGCCATTTGCGTTCATCGACCACCACCATCGTCCCGGCGGCCAAGTCTCCGAGGCGTTGCATCCGCTGCGTCATCATCATTGATACCAATCCAACGATCCCCGTGGGAATCATATAGATCGGAGGGACGTCCGGGTCCCAGGTGTTGAACGCCGCGACAGGGGCCATGTCTGCAACTCGCAGCAAATTTCGCAGCAACGCGCTTCGTGGCGATACGGGCCGTCCATCGACTTCGATCACTCGGATCCCGCACATCCATTTTCCAACGGTCCGACCATTGAAGTAGGCCTCGCCGATCGTCCCGTAAAACCAAGTGATCAAAAAAACCGCAATTACGATCACCGCCTCAGTCAGCGGCCCGTAAAACGAGGATACGAAACTCATCATGCCGCCGAAGAACAGAAACGCAATCCCGATACCGATGATCACGACCCAGCGGACCGCAAAGTCGATCAGATAGGCCGGCAAGCGGCGAAAGGGACCCGCCAATTGATATTCAAAGGCGATGTTTTCCGGGGTGACCACACCAATGGTCGTGTCGAGCGGTTGAACTGCAGCCATGCAAATGATTGACAAGCGAAAAAGGGGGTTCCCGGAGACACCCCCATTATCGCCCGCGTCGGCCACATGACGCAACCTGCTTGAACCGCCAACCTGAATCCTGGGACGCAAAAACCTGGCGCCGAAAACTTCTGCTAAACTCTCGCGCATGAACGAAAGCGAACCCATTTCCCCGCCGACCTCCTTCGGGCGGATCCTGATGGCCGTCGGCCCGGGATTGATTGTTGCCGGCTCAATCGTCGGCAGTGGCGAGTTGATTGCGACGACGGCCACGGGCGCCGAAGCCGGTTTTAGCCTGCTCTGGCTGATCCTGATCGGATGCGTGATCAAAGTCTTCGCACAAATTGAATTCGGACGCTATGCGTTGATCAGTGGAAAAACCACCCTGGTCGCGTTGGACGAAGTACCAGGCCCGCGAATCAAGGGACGGGGTAATTGGCTGGTTTGGTATTGGTTGCTGATGTGGCTGGCCAGTATCGCTCAGTTGGGCGGTATCGTCGGCGGCGTCGGACAGGCACTTTCGATCAGCGCACCACTGACCGCACAAGGCAAAGCTTACAACCAGGCCGCCGATGCACACCAATTAGCTCGCTTTGAGGCCTTTCGGAAGGTCTACGAAACGTCAGATCCGAATGACACCGACCTCTCGGAAACCGGAAAGAAACTCCAACAGGCCGACCATCCCGAATGGGATGAATTTTGGACCAGCTACGATGCCCAGTACCCGCCCTCGGGTGACGACCCACATGCGACGCCGAACGATACCGCCATCTGGGCCGTCATCATATCGGTCATCACCAGCGTCTTGCTGGTCATCGGTCGTTACAACCTTGTCCAATCCTTCTCGACCGCCTTGGTCGCATCGTTCACTCTGTTGGTTGTTGTTAACGTTTACTGGTTGCAAAGCGAACCGGAATTTGCGTTCAGCGCGAAGGAGTTTCTTTCGGGATTGGCGTTCACACTTCCAGAAAAAACCGCCGCGGTTAACCCGATCGCCACGGCGCTTGCGACGTTTGGAATCATCGGCGTCGGGGCAGCCGAATTGGTGACGTATCCCTATTGGTGTCTGGAAAAAGGATACGGGAAATTCACCGGGACGAACGACGGAAGCGAAGCTTGGAAGGCTCGTGCGGCAGGCTGGATGCGAGTCATGCACGTCGATGCATGGGGCGCGATGCTGATTTACACTTTCGCCACCGTTGCGTTCTTTTTGCTGGGCGCTTCAGTGTTGCATCGGATCGGATTGACGCCGGAAAAAGGTGACATGGTGCGGACACTGGCTGTGATGTTCCGCCCGGTCTTTTCCGAATGGGCCGCAGCGGTCTTCTTGTTCGGCGCATTGGCGGTGCTCTACTCGACCTTCTTTGTCGCCAATGCATCGCATGCACGTACGTTTTCCGATGCAATGCGAGTCGTCGGCCTGATTTCGCACGACGAGGAAACTCGGTTCAAGTGGGTTCGAATCTTGAGCGGTGTTTTCCCAATGCTGTGCGTCGTGATCTTTCTGAAGATCCCGGAGCCAAAACAATTGGTACTGATCAGCGGAATCGCACAAGGCGTCATGCTGCCGATGCTCGCCGCTGCCGCTCTGTTTTTTCGCTACAAACGCAGCGTTGAAGGACTGACCCCAGGTAAAACATGGGATGTGTTCCTGTGGCTTTCCGCCGCCGCGATGCTGTTGACCGGCGCCTGGACCGTCATCACAAAATTGACGTAGTCAGGGTTTGATCGTCGCTGATCGCTGCTATGAAGGGA
>JAGQPO010000607.1 GCA_020426665.1 Planctomycetales bacterium | reverse complement strand
TCAACACTCCACGCTAAAGTCCACTCGTGGCGATAAACAATACGATCAGCACGGAGTAAAGGCATGACAGCGCCAGCGCCGTGTATCCCAATACAGCATAGAGAGGACCACATTTAGCCAATAGTTCGCGTTTCGGCAGAATGACAACCATGGTAGCGATTGCCATCAGCGGCGCCGCACAACCGATCAGTGATACGATAAACAGAGCGACGATGGTTCGGCGAAATGAATCGAGTTGATCATTCGCCAGGCTCTGGCGGCGAAGGTCAGCAGCCGACATGGGATCGACCGATCCGAAATCGGTTTCACAATACCTGCATCGCAGCGCGATCGATTTGATTTCCTCTCCGCACGCCGGGCACGATTTGGTGTCTCCCCATGCCGTCAACGGAGCCTGCGCGGAAGTGTCCGATTTGTCGATCGCGGGCGCCTGCTGGCAACCGTAGGTGCCGCAGCCGCCGATTTCCGACCAGCATTCACTGTGGTGGACTTGCATGCATCCTGGGCAGGTAACGACTTGCTCGGCGGCGGTGATCTCCGTCTGGCAGATCGGGCAAACGACTTCTTGGTCGCCGGCAACGAGCGGCGTCGATTTTAGAACCAGAGAATCGACTGTTAACGCGATCCCCGTTTTACACGCGGGACAACGAAACGCCCGATTCTGCCGATCGGCCGGCAGACGAACGTTGGCTCCGCAGTCGCATGTGACGATGGAGGATGACATGAGAAGATCCAAGACTGGAATGCGAGACGGGTGATCATCGCGTTTGGCGAAAGCTATTTGTTGGCTGCAAGTTCAATCATGATGCGAACGAACAACCAGAAAAACTGCACTCCCAGGGAGATGCCGAACATTTTGACGCCTTTCGGTTTTCCTTGGATCATCCAGACGATTCCGGCGATACATCCGATGCCCGAGCAAAGGATCGCAACCACCCAATCTCCGGTTGTCATGTCGGCATCGGCATCACCTGCAGCCGACGATTTCTTGGCTCTCTTTTTGAGCGCTGGATCAAAAATCTCGCCGCAAAACCGACACTTCATCGCGTTGCTTTTGATCAACTCGCCACACATCGGGCAGGGCTTTTCGCCCATGGCCGATGGCCCACTACTTGCCGGGAAATTCCCAGAAGCTGCCGGAAAACTCCCCGAACCTTGCGGGAAATTGCCGGCAGCCGGAAACGGTGTGTCTGGCAAATTAAGGTTACCAAAGGGCGTTTCTTCGGCGTCAACGACGTTGCCTCCCGGCGCAGCGTCCGGGATCTTCATGATCGAACCGCAATGGGGGCATTTCGCCTGTTTACCGGCCGCGCTGTCTTGTGTTTTGAGGTTCTTGCCGCAGGAAGGGCAGCTTACATGAATTGCCAAGTCTCGTCTCCTTCAACAGTATGATAATCGTCTAGTTGAATTGCATTGCCAACGGCGAGTGACGATCGTTTGTGTCAGCCGCCTATTAAGGACACCGGTCATGAGTTTGTGTCCGCATCGCGGACGGAAAATTCCAAAACAGTTTTTCCCATGACAATCTGATCGCCATGTTGAAGTACATGCCGATTGATCGGCTTACCATTGACATATGTGCCATCGGCAGTCACGCAGTCTTCGATCTCAAACTTGCCTCCGCGGTTGTAGATCAAGGCGTGCTTCGGTTCGATGGCGTCGTCTTTGAACAGGTAAATGTCGGCCTTGGGAGTGCTGCCGAGCACTGTCGTATCCTTGAACAGAATAAACTGTTTGCCGGCGAGTGGGCCTTTTTTCATCATCAACCATGCCGTCTTTGTCCAACCCTCAACAAGGCCGACGAACAATCCGACAAGGCAGCCGATTGTAGCAAAGCCGATTAACCGGCTCAGCGCGGCTTGTCCGTCGGCTGTCACAAACACGAGGCTGATCGGATCGAACAACAGTCCGCCAAGCAGTCCGCCCAAGACGCCGCCGACGAGACCATTGATGATGACCTTTTTTTCACGCAGCGCAATGCCCTGGCCGATTCCCGCCGGAATCGCCGCGATGCTCCAGGCCGCCGCCCGTCCCATCATTAAAATCAACAAAGCAATTCCGGTCGGCATCGCGTCCGGTTGAGGGTTGTCCCAGAAACTGACCGCGATCGTCGACATGAGCGCGAAGACCAAACCGGTAGGAAGAATTGCCAACAGTCCTCCCAGAAAGCCGACTCCCAATCCGATCGACCCACATTTGATCGCTCGCAGAAAGTTTCGACACATGATCCCTTCGGCGGCCCCCAGAAAAAGTCCAACGCACGCGGCGACTGCGGGGAAAATCAGGATCCCTGCAATCGTGGCACCTTCGCTGGTTTCGGAATCATCAAAGAACGGCTCGGTGAACGCCCACGCCACTGCCCCGCCGATCGCACAACAGATCGCAAGGTAGAACCAGTTGGCGTAGATGACTCGGATCACCCAAGGTCGGTCCGTTACCGGGCCCACGTCATGACTGTGGTAAGCCTGGATGTCGATATACTCTTGTACTTGATGCGATCGAAGGTCGGCATCGGTGATCTTCAGAGGAGACTTGCTATCGGACACGAGGCGCGCCTCCTGAAGAGCGACTGGTTTTTGCGGGTGACATATCGGGTGCTTGTTGCGATGAAGCTGACTCCGATTCTGCGGCCGGCGCGGTCTTGGTCTTCACTTTGTTGCCCCCGTCACCAGAACTCTTTTCCGGCGAAGATGCAGTCCCTTTCGATGCGCTATCGGGCGACGGTCGCGGGGTTGTTAATTCAGCCTGCTTGGCGACGATGTAACTGGCCAGCGCCGCTCGTTCGGCATCGTCATAGCCATAAACTTCCTCGATCCCGAGAAGTGATTCACCGCTTAGCGCAAGTGCTTCAGAGACACGCCGTGTTCGTGCGTCGAATTCTTTTCGTCCTTCGTCATCCAACTTTGACTGGTCAACTTCAAGCAGTGCATCCACTTCGTTGCCGATCAATTCCAACCGACGACGGGTCTCGCGCAATTGCCCTTCAAATCCTAGCCGCATCAGTTTATTCACGCCGTAATGGGCAACGGTTCCCTGGATGATCCGCTCTCGCTCCCAGCGTGAATTCATGCTGGCCAATAGATAGCCCATCAGAAACAGGCCCAACCAAAGCAGCAGTTGAAACGTCAATTGACGCTCGTGCGGTGGCGCAGCGGAAACCGGATCTGTAGTCGGTTGTGACGTCGCTCGGTCTGATTCTCGAGCAGCCACACGAGGCGACTTTTTACTGGCTTCCACCGGAATAATCTTTTCGCCGACCCAATAATGCGGCATCGGTTGCGGCTTGCCATCGCGCCACTCAAAAATTCCTTCGAGTTTTCGGACCGGGTCGACAACGTAGGCGACCTGCCCAGCGCCGGAGAAACAATTCTCCTGAATGAAACAATCGCGATCGGACAAGAAGATGCCAAAGTCCGGGTGTGAATGATACCAACCGACGATGCGAAGATCGGCATACTCACTGTCCATTTCCTGGTTGATCTGTGCCCATGATTCGTGTGTGAACGTGACCTCGGCAAATTTACTGGTTGCACTGTCGCAGCGAATGTACTCGGTCACAACTGCGTAGGGGCCATCTTCATCGCGATTCCATGTACCCACCAGAACGCCGCAAATCTCGACCGAGGTGTCTGCCCCGGCGTGGTCGGCGATCCCTTGGTGGACGGACGGCGAGAGATGAACACGAAAGTCAGCTTGCCGCGGCGCGGGGAACGGAGCCTCGGCAAGGGCTTCGTTGTCGGGGAGTTGCCGAACGTCTATCTGGCTCATCGGATCTCCTGGTCAGCACGCGTTGCCGCTGTTGATGTTGTATGGGCCAACTCTCCGAGGATTTCTCGGTCACCTGCGAACTCATAAAACTTCTGTTCCATCCCAACACGGCCACCAAGAATGTCCCAGCGGGGAACGCCAAGTTCGGCGAGCGTATGGTTAAGCAGTTTCGAGTCGGGCCCGATCGTGTGATACACGTTTGGCGTTCGCGGCTGGCCACAATCGGGGCAGCGACCCTGGGATTCGGAGACCTTCCCCAATGAGGCCAGCATCGGTTCGGTCGTGTCGCACTTTGAACAGGTCAATGATTCCAGCAGATCATGATTGAATTCAATCACCGCCGAACCGCCCAAGTCCTTTTGTAGCCGCTGCAGAAAGTCGCCCACGGTTGTGTCACCCACGCGCAGGTCGAGCGTCTCGATCGGTGCGTAGGCATCGTGTGAAGGACAGTCCTGGAGTCGGGAATAGGTCACGACATAGCTGTTGTGCATTCGTCCGTCATAAACAAAGCCCTGTCCGGAAAGCGTCTCAAGGCCGTGCAACATTTTCACCGCTTCCTGAGTTTGAATTCCTGCGATGACGGACGATGTCGTCGGTGTGGTCGGCACCTTTGCCTGTTCCATTTCTTCACGCGTCAACAGTGCGCAACTGCGCCGCGCCTCGAGCATCTTCCAGTCCACCTCGCTCATCGTGCACTCATAACAAGGGCCGATGGCCGGGTCGAAGACTCGGGCCACGCCGTCAAGTCGCTCGATCGCTCCGTCAATCCACGGTTTGCCGACCCGCGCCGCGGCTTGATTGATGGCGACCCGGGCTTCGCGATTATCCAGCCCGCCCAGAATAATGTCCGCCCAGCGATACACACCAAGGCCAAGGTCGTAAACAATATTTCCGTGAAACGATTGCAACCGCATGTCCGGATAAATCTCTCGCAATCGCTCCGCTGCGACCTCCGCTTTACTGCGGCCGCAATCTTCGCTGCGAAACAGTATCGAACGGGACAGGTTCGAATTCTCAATCCGGTCGAGGTCGGCAATGAAGACGTTGCCGATCCCCAGAAGCGCCAGATTCTTAAGTTGTTCGTTTCCAAGTGCTCCGGCTCCGATTACCAAGACCCGGGCCTCGGATAACCGACGCTGGTCCCACCAACTGATCAGTTCGAATCGCGAGAAGCGACCGTCACCGGTTTCATGGTCTACTCTCAAAACCTCAGACACACCGACCTTTCCTTTACGCATTGCGTGTCGATGCAGTGGCCCGAACAACAAACCACGCCGGACTGGCCCCGGCGGTAATTTCCGGTTGCAATCTCAGAATGTCGCCACCTTCGACTCCACCTCCGGCCAGCGTATCGGTTTCCAACAACTGCCGGCCCGACTTCTTGTGGTGAAATTTGTAGCTCATCAGCTGACCGTCGGGGCTGTTTCGCGGCAGCGTCATGCGATCGATCAGCACGGCAATCACGCGACCAACCTCGGCATCGGCGGGCACTTCCACTAATTGGCGTTTATTTCCGGTGGCGTCCCAAACCTCGATGTTGATGTCACTCACGATTGCCCTCAATAGAAAATAGACTGAACACTGGGTTGCGACAGTGTACATGCAGCTGATAGGGGGCGAAACGATGCCCCAAGCGTTTTGTTCCAGCTTTCGGAGGTTTTATGGTGACGTGAATTTTGGCGATTCAGCGTTCCATCTTCAGGACCGGCAACCGGCCTCGGACGTCAATCTGTGATCGGATCGATGGCGGCGTGTTGTCTTCGGGCCGCGGGCGGTCTTTGGCCAGTGGTGTGGGCGGTTTGTAGCGAGCGCCCTGTTGCGTGCCGCGTGTCTTGAACTCCGATTCAATCTGTCGTTTCAACGACGACTTCTCCAGGCACCATTGTGGAGCGATCAAGTACTTCGGCGGCGCGTCACCACTGATTCGTTCGACGACCGTGGTGGGCGGGATTCGTTCCAGAAAATCAACGAGCGTCGAGACGTAATCATTTCGCTGCATCATCTGGACGTTTCCCGCGCTGACCTGTTCACCCAACGGGGTGCCTTGGACGGCATACAGGTTGTGTAACTTGATCGCGTCGAATCCAAGACGTGCCACTTCGTCGGCGGTTTCCATCATCATGGCATGTGTTTCACCGGGAATCCCCAAGATGATATGAACGCAACATTCGAAACCGCGATCGCGACTGCGGTCGATGGCGTTGATCATGTGATCGTGGGTGTGGGCCCGATTCATCCAGTCCAAACCGGGCTGATGCATCGTTTGCATTCCAAACTCCAGCGACACGTAATGGTCGGCAGCCATCGACTGGGCGAGCTCCAGCACGCTGTCGGGCACACAATCCGGACGAGTCCCGATCGCCAGTCCGACGATGTCTTCGTCCCAGTTGAGCGCCATCCGAAAGACTTCTTCCAATTGGTCGACCGGCGCGTACGTGTTGGTCGCGGGTTGGAAATAGGCTAAGAAGCCTTGGACATGTCCGTATCGACGGCGGACACTTTCGATTCCCGACTGCAGTTGCTCGCCGACACGTTTCAGACGAACCCGACGAGAGGGGCTGAAAGATCGGTTGTCGCAAAAATTGCATCCTCCCTTGGCGACGGCCCCATCGACGTTGGGGCACGTAAATCCGGCATCGATGCTGACTCGCTGGACACGGCCTCCGAATCGGCGGCGCAGCGACGCCCCAAACGCGTTGAATGGTAGTCCCTCGCGCCGCCAGACCAAACGATCGTCAGAATCGGAATTTGTCAAAGGAGTCCGTTGCCAAATGGTGTGGCTCGATCGATATTAGAAGGACGCGGACACCCCGCTTGCATTGATTCCATCGATCATGAACTCATTCAGTCTACCGCGATAGACATATCCGCCAAATCCCGCGAGGAAGACGGTGAATTATTACGACGACGACGCTGACTTGGATTTCGCCGGTCCCTACGGCCAATTGACGCCCGTGGGTGGCGGCGACGCGATCCCATTGATCAAAGAACGGCTGACGGTCGGGCGGCGATCCGAATGCGATATCCAGTTAAAGTTCAATAACGTCTCCGGACAACACTGCCGGCTGTCGCTGGAACACGGATATTGGTTTGTACGTGATTTGAACAGTCGCAACGGGGTCAAGGTCGACGACCGCTCGGTGATCCGCAAGCGACTGGACCCGAAGTGCAAACTGTCAATCGCACGCCACGAATATTTGGTCGAGTACGATCCTCAATCGTTGGGCGCCTATGGACCGCCGCCGGCGGACGACGAATACATGGACGAATTAATGCGCAGCTCGTTGATGGACCGTGCCGGTCTCAGCAAACGAGATACGAAGCGGCCCTTTGGGAACAAGAAACCGGAATAGGATATTAAATATTAGGGTTAACCGCGACTTGT
>JAGQPO010000606.1 GCA_020426665.1 Planctomycetales bacterium | reverse complement strand
GCCATCACGAACAATGTCAAGAACAGACTCAATCCCATCATCACTTGGTTCGGCGGGATCTCCTGGGTCGACAACGCTCGCCGAACAAAGGATAGGACGATGATGATTCGGGTGAATGCCGTCACGCTGACCAGCATCGCGGTTGCAAAGCTGAGCGCCCCCAACAGAATTGCAACCTGCAATGGTGGCGCAAGGTTCGAGAACATCTGCGACTGGTCGCTGATGGTTTCTGTCGTGATCTCGGCAATCAAGGGGAAATCCATTCCGCTCCTCGCGTCGTTCAGGCCGCTTCTTTCGATTTCGATAGCAGCATCTTGATCAAATTGTCGTCAATATCAGAACTGGATGTCTTGTTGATGCGCCGACGCGAACTTTGTCGACCCGGTCCGTCTTCCATCGTCCGTCCCGTGACGGCCTCGCGTTTGCGACTGAATGCCTCAGGTTCGTCTAGTTCGTCTTCAAATCGCGCCGGTAAAACGTTGACGGATTTGATTCCGCCCCCGTCGACGGCGACCAGAATTTTACTGGCCATGGAGTCAACCAGATACAAACTGACGCCTCGAGTGACCTGCAACACTTGGTCGATCTTTAAACCGGCCAAGTCCGCCGGAGCGGAGCCGCCGACTCCGGTGCGGCCTTTTTGGATTTGCTTGATCAACAATATGCCTCCGACGGCCAATGCCAACACCAACACCAGGTTGACTCCGATCCGAGTGATCATGTCGGTTGCACTCGCTTTGTCCGTCGCCGGTTCGGCGTTCTCGCGTTGGATGAATGATTGCAGGTGCTCTTGAGCGTTGATCCGATTCAAGTCCTGGCGAGACTGTGCCTGTTGGCGTTCGGAGTTGATGAAACTTCTTCGCTGTTCGACTGGTTCGTAGCTGGCCTGGCGAACGGACATCGGTTCGGGCCGCAACGCGATTGCTCGATCGCTTTGCTCGGAGACGAAGGGGTTGTCCAAAAGGCTGTCTTGGTTGGACCGTAAATTCGATCGATAAGCGTCTGAGAATTGATCTCGTCGAGTGTCGATTTCTGGTCCGCCCTGGGCGAGTCTGTCTACCAACCCTCCCGTCTGTCGATGCGAACGAAAGGGCGCTTCGGAATAACCCTGGGCCGTCGCGAATTGCGAAACGGAGAACGAAAAAAGGAGTGCGTATAATACGCACTTCAATTGGAGGTTCAGGCGGAAAGGCATATTGACGTCCATGAGAATGCCGATTCGTATGACTTAGGAGGGGTAAATTTCTTTGATTCGAATCGCAAATTGATTATCAATTACGACCACTTCGCCGTTTCCCATCGGTACGCCTTGCGCAACTAATTCGACGGGAGAACTGATAGCCCGGTGTAATTCAACGACGGAGCCTTCCGCCAGTCCGATTAGCTCTTGAATTGTCAACTCTGTCCTTCCGAGTTCGGCGGTCAAGGTGACGTGCACTCCACCGAACCGCGAAAAATTCAGGTCCTTTGACGGCTGTGGCGGATTGGGTTTGAGTTGTTCAAACTCTGGAATGGTGTCTTCGTTTCCGCCGGCGTTTGACGCGTCGGATTCTGTTTGAGACGCTTCCTCAGCCACGGGTGTTTCGGTTTCGGTATCTGCCATGGATCTGCTCCCTGATTTACTGGTTAAAACACTTCGTGACCTGGACGGCTTGCTGGTTACCCAATCGACCCGGCCAGCATTCGAATGATCGTTCGCCGTCAACGTAAGTCATCATTGGCGTATCGATGCGTTGATCCAGAATGATCAATTCACCTGGCTTCAATTTCGCCAGACTCGACATCGGGATCTTGGCCGAGCCGAGCAATGTGACAACTTCCAGCGGAAGCCGACCGATCATCTCAAGAGGGGGCGTTGCCGGCGCAGCGCTCGCCCGCTTGTCGACAGTGTCGTCCAATAAAGCGGGCAATTTTTGTTTGGGCATCAGCCAGTTCAGCGTTGCTTTGCCGGCTTTGCATTCCACTTCGATCCCGATCTTGGATACCAAGTCCTTTCCGCGGAACAATCGTAGTTTTCTTGCGTCTTTTTCAAGTTCGGTTACTTCGACAGCCAAGTCGCCTGATCCCATCCAGCCTTGGCTGATCGATTCAGCAACTCGGCCGATAAAGTAGTTTGCCAGGTCGACTTCGATCGCCCCCAGATCTTTATCGCTTTTTTCGTCGGAGGCTTGCAGGCACAACAGGTCTGCAAGGACGATGCGAAACTGGTCACTGGATGAGTACCAGATCGACGAAAGTCTGTCTTTGATTTCGGCGACGCAACACAAATCATGCCTGGGGATCTCGTCCAAGATCTTTTCGTACGGCTCGGTAGTGATCGAACCGAGCCCCAATTTGGCGCTGAACCCGGTAGCTTCCACCCAGTAGTCCGAAAAGAACGACGTGGACTTCGAAATCCAGTTTCGAATAGCAACCGCAGTGTCATCCAGAGCAGCGATATCGTGAAAGTCGAACGGGCGAACGTTCATTGGACCTTGAAATCCTGGAAGAGAACATCTTGAATCCGTTCGATACCGTCGGTAAACAGCATCTCGTTAAATTTGTCGTGGACTTCGCGTCGCAGTAAGTTGTGGCCCAGCTTTCCACGCACATCTTCCAGTTTTTTGTCTCTTAGATGGGCGATCAGCCAGTTCTTCAGGACGACGTTCTGGTCATCAACCAGCTTTTGGATTGCCTCTTGCTGTGAGGCCGCGATTTGCAATGAAAAAGTGCACGTCAGGTAGCGGGAGTATCGATCGTCGTTCAAGTTCACGACGACTTCGTCAAAGTCGATGAAGGCCAGTTTGTCATCCGGTTCGGGGATGTCCATCCGGTTTTCGTCGACCGCAGCCGCTGTTTTTGCAGCCGAGTCCGAAGGCAAAATGAACATCGGAACTGCGACGCCGGTCCCGGCCCCAAGCACAAAAACAACTCCCCAAACGATCAGTTTGGATAGCATTCCACCTGATTTCTTTTTATCGTCCGCTCCGGACTCGTTGTCATCTGCCATGGATCATTTGGGGTGTTGGGAGGGGGTCGGTTACACGTCGTTTGCGTCCTTGCAGGCATCACGGCGACGCTTCGTCGTTCAGCATGCGGGCGAAGCAGCGTCTCGGCGGGTGTCTGGCCGATTCGTTGCTGCTCGCCTTGTCGCGCATCTCTGCCTGACCGGATTATCTTTCCGTGTCGTTAAACCTTATCGACGACGGGAGTGGCTCAGTTCAGTCGGCAAACCGCTTTAGAGGCCGTATGAGGGTTAACCCCCATCGCCCCCGCGAGTGCTCGGTGTGGGTTAACCCTCCGGCGATCTTTCCTAACCCGCCGCGATAATCTCACCGCTCGACGCCGGATATTCGACACAACCATTACCGCGTACACATTTGCGGGAACCGCGTGCTTTTACTCGACGCGATTTTTTCGAAGGACAGGGATGTCGAATGATCAATGGACTCTACAGCGGCGCCGCCGCGATGCAGACTTTGGCCAAGCATCAGGAACTGATCAGCGGCAACCTGATGCACGTCAATTCCAGCGGGCACCGACGGATCCAACCGGCTGTGCGTCAGCGGTTTGATGAAACAGCGCCAAACATCACGATGGATCTCGGACCGGAAGTCGAAAAGCTGACAACCGACTTCACACCAGGACGACAAACGTCGACCGGCCGTCCGCTGGACGTTGCGATTGCCGGAGATGGCTTTTTCGTTTTTGAAAACGATGGCCAAGAATACCTGACGCGAAACGGGCGACTCTTTCGAAATCCGGAAACCAACGTCCTGGTCAATGAAGACGGAATTCCGGTGCGGGGCGAAAACGGGCCGATCACCATCGACCCCGGCATTGCCGACGGCGACATTTCGGTGGGAACCGACGGAACAGTCTCGGCCAAGGGCGGACAACTGGGGCGAATCAAAGCCGTCGCCTATGAGAACAATGCCGACCTGGTTCCGGTCGGAGCACTCGGATTCACTCCCGGCCCCGACGCCGTGGAAAGTGATCTGCCGGTCAAGATCACCCAATACTCTCACGAACTTTCAAACGTTCAACCCGTTTCGGAACTGATCGCGCTGATTGTCAACACACGTCAGCACGAAGCCGTTCAAAAAGCAACTCGTACGCTTGCCGAAACACTTAAAGAATACATCCGGTCGTAAACCAGTCCGCAGAAACCAAGGCATAACCATGTTAAAAGCATTCTATTCAAGCGCGACTGGCATGCGCGCCCAGGAACTGATGATTGACAATACGGCCAACAATTTGGCCAACGTCAACACGACCGGGTTCAAACGCAAACACATCAATTTTGCCGATCTCTTGTACGACACAAATACGCCACCGGGTGCTGCGGCTGCCAACGGCGCGATAAAACCGATCGGGCTGCAGATCGGCAGCGGTGTCCGCGCCGTCGGAACGACCGGATTGTTTTCGCAGGGGACGCCGACCGAAACCGGTATCGACACGCACATGGCCATCGAAGGTGATGGGTTCTTCAAAGTCACCCAGGGCAATGTAATCGCCTACACACGTGACGGATCATTCACGACGAACGATCAAGGCCAAATCGTCAATGCAGACGGATACTTACTGGACCCTCAAATTACGATCCCGGCCGAAGCCACAAATCTGTCGATTTCTTCCTCGGGTGTTGTCAGCTACCAAATCAACGGCGTCTCGACCGTCGGCCCCACCATCCAACTCGCACGATTCACCAACCCCGCCGGCCTGCAAAACCTGGGCAGCAACCTGTACTCGGAAACCGCCGCATCGGGCGCCGAAATATTGGGCCAACCGGGACAGCAGGGAAATGGTCAGATTCGCCAACGGTTCGTCGAGGGTTCAAACGTCGAAGTCGTCTCTGAACTCGTTTCGCTGATCACCGCCCAGCGAGCCTATGAAATCAATTCACGGGCGATACGAGCCGGCGACGAAATGCTCTCATCCGCTAGCGACCTGGTTCGATAAGAAATGACTTTACTTCGATTGACAGCTCTGTTGATATGCACCGGGTGCATGGCCGGACAGTGTTCGGTCATTGCGGCCGATGTGATCGTTGCGCTAAACGATTCGGCATCCGCGGTTTCCGACCAGACCGTTCATGTCCAAGACATCGCAAGCGTATTTGGTGGCACCGACTGGGACCGACGCAACATCGGGCAACTGGATCTGGAGTCATTGCAAGAAGATGGACGCTGCACCATCACAAAAAAGCAGGTCGCGATGCGGTTGTTGTTGGCAGGTTACAAACGCGACACGTTTCAAATCACCGGCCCCGACCTGGTCGCGGCGCAACACACGTCGCCGATCCAATTGCGCGGTGAATTGGAACGACTGCTTGAATCAGAAATCGCCCGTCAATATGCGGTAGGTTCCGACCGAGTCTCGGTTCGACTAACAAATCAAGCACACCTTGCGACACTTGAAAAACAACTCGCGGGTAACAAAGTGACCCTGGAATTGTTGCCGCGAAACGAGTTTCCGATCGGGCGCACTCGTTTGAACATCGACCTGATCGATGCCAACGGACATCGACACCCACAGTCCTTGGATGCACAAGTCAGTCTGGCGATGAAGGTTGCGATCGCGAAACAGCCGATCGCGCGAGGCACGATCGTCTCGGAAGACATGCTTCAACAAGTCGACAGAGCCATCACTGCAAAAGCGGACTACTTGAACCCAGAGACCGCGATCGGTCGAACGACCAGCCGATACATCCCCAGCAATTCAATCCTGTTGGCAAACCATTTGGTGGCAACCCGCCAAGATAGCAGCCAGGGAGTGCGACGCAACGATCTGTTGGACGTGGTCATCAAGATTGGTCGTGGTGAGATACGGTTAAAAGACGCCCGCGCGATGGAGGCGGGGCGGATCGGCGACACCATCGAAGTGCTGAACCCGCAAACCAATCGACGTATCAATGCATCCATCATCGGACCCAACTTGGCAACCGTTTCCTCGCACGTCGGGAGCCCCTGAAAATGCAAAAACAACCAATCAAACATCTTCGTTTAATCATCCCCACACTGGTCGTCGTCGCGATCGGAATTCAAACGCAAGACGTGTCAGCACAGAGTCTGTTCGAGCGCCGAAGCAACAATCAAATCGATCAGTATCGCGATTATGCCGCGCGAAACCGTGGTGACACTCTGACGATTTCAATCGTTGAAAGCACCGATGTCGAAAATCGCGACGAACGGTCGATGGATAAGACCGGAAACTCCTCGTCAACCCAAGGTTTTGATTACGGACTCGGGGGAACAATCGGAACGGGCAGCGGCAGCGCGGACTTTGGCACCAACACCGCCAACCAACGCGGATTTACGGGCGACGCTGAATTCAAAAGTGCGCGACAAATCACAGACCGATTCAGCGTGACCGTCATCGACGTGTTGCCCAACGGAAACCTTGTCGTCGAAGGAACGCGAAGTATCTCCGTGCAAAACGACGTTCGTCATTTGAAGCTGACCGGGATCGTTCGCCAATATGACATCCTGCCCGGAAACAACGTTCCATCCTATTTGGTCGCCGATCTTAGATTGACCTTGGACGCCCAGGGTGCCGAACAGGCATTCACGAGCCAAGGCTGGCTTAGCCGTCGATTCAACCGTTTTTGGCCTTTCTAACAAACAGGTCGAAACCTGACCCATGCTGATTGAAACAAGACGTTACCAAGTATTCGCGGCCGCCCGAGCAACACTCGGCATGCTCGCTTATGCGCTCCTGGTGCTGATCGCATGCCGGGATGCAAATGCGCAACTGCCGGTCGATCCGCTGTTGCCGCCGCCAGATGCCGCCGACTCCGCTGGGCCGCTGGAGATCAACGCGGCGCCGCTGACACCATTGGCCCCGCTACGATTGGATCCAAGCGTCCGCATCAAAGACATCACGTTTATCGAAGGCGATCGTGTCAACCATGTCAACGGCGAAGGGTTGGTGTTTGGACTTAGCGGGACAGGCGGAAAGTCACAACAGACGCGGGCCATGGCAGCAAATTACTATTTGCGCAAAGGAGTTCGCGTCGGCCAAGTAGATACCAAAAATATCTCCGCCGTCATGGTGTCGGGCAAGATCCCCGCGTATGCCCGCCCCGGCGAAACAATTTTGGTCACCGTATCGGTCGCCGACGATGCAAAAAGCTTGCGCGGCGGGACACTCAATCAGACGGCCTTGCGGGGGATCGACGACGAGATCTACGCGATTGCCCAAGGTGCGATCATCGGTGGCGGCGTCGCAGCCAGCGGTGCAGCGGCCAACGTGCAAATCAACCATCCGACGGTCGGCGTCTGTGAGGCGATTGTCGAACGCCCAATCCCGTGTGGACGAGTTGTCGTCGACGGACGGATTCGATTGATTTTGCTCAACAAGTCATATTCAACCGCCACGGCGATCAGCAATGCACTGAACCGTATTTTCCCCGGGCGCGCCTGGGCGCTCGACTCGGGGACCGTTGAAGTGATGATTCCATCAACGTTTGCCCGGAACGTTACGGAGTTCATCTCCACGATCGGCAATGTGCGTGTCGAACCGGATTCGCCCGCCCGGGTGGTGATCAATCAAAAGACAGGCTCCATCGTGTTCGGCCACAACGTCAAAATCGCCCCCGTCTTGTTCGCGAGTGAAAACATCGTGATTTCGACGACTGAAACCCCTGTCGCGTCTCAACCCAACCCGCTTGCCGGCGGCGATACCGTTGTGATGCCACGAACCGGAATCGAAATCTTTGAATCGGGCGGCCAATACAACGTGCTGCCCGGTGGTATGACGGTCGGCGATCTTGCGATCGCACTCAACTCGTTGGCGGTTTCGCCAACAACGATGATCAATATCATGACGACGCTGCGCAACCAAGGCGCATTGAAGGCCGAATTGGTGATCGAATAATTCACGGAGACTAAGGGAATGGATGCAATCGGAAATTCGATTGGTATGGCGCTGCCCGGTCAAATCGCAGCGGCTCAATCGGCTCTCGGCTCAGCAGGAATAGCAGGAGCCGATCCGTCGTTACAGCAAATCAAGGAACTCGGAACCGAATTCGAAAGTGTGTTCATGTCGATGTTGCTGAAGGAAATGCGAAACTCTCTCGACGAGGGTTTCTTCGGCGGGGAAGGCAGCGACTCTTTCGGCGGGATGTTCGACTTATTTATCGGCCAACACCTTGCCAAAAGCAATGCGATCGGCGTGAGTGATCTGTTGGTCCAACAATACGCGAAAGCGAACGCAAACAGCGAAGGCGACCAAAATCAAAACGCTGCGAGTGAAAACCAAAGCGAAAACATGCCGATGACGGGCGTCTCGATTTCGGCCTAATACTCCGACACATCGTCGTTGATTGCTCCGCAATCAAAACGTTAGATCGCACGGCGACCGACGACTAAAGACTTAATGAACTTCAACCGCAATGGACGATCGAATCATGGAAGAACAGACTGTACCACTGAACGTTTTGGTCGAGCGGCAGCTGGAATTGGAATCGGGAATCGCCGACGCACTTGAATCGCTGAACGCCGAGATGGCCGCCCTGTTGGACAACTCCGGAATCTATGGTCCCAAACGCGGTGATCTGGACGGATTGTCGCCGCTCGTTGAAACTCTGCGACAACGATATGCCGCAAGCCGGGTATCCCGAGAAACGCTCACACGTTTTGCATGGCCACAGAAGAATTCTGAAACCGAATGTGAAGCGGATGCTAAGACTGCTTCGGTCGAGCCACCGTCCCTAAAGAAATTGCTGCAATCGATGCCGTCAAGTGAGTCGAATCGGCTGGATGAAGTACGGAAACGTATTCACAACCGATTGCGAGATGCACAACAAAAACTGACGGCTAATCAAGTCGTCATTTTTTACTCGACGGAATTTCATCGCCGCTATCTGCTGGGCGTCCTTCAATGCGACGTGGACGAGGCGAATTACCACGCTGATGGTCAATCATTCAAGCTGTCGCCTGAAAAGATTATCGGAAGGAACTGCTAAAGATGCCCAATTTTTCAATCGGCCTTTCGGCCTTGCGGACCAGCCAATTCGCTCTGGAAGTCGTTTCCAACAACGTCTCCAACGCGAACACCGATGGTTACCATCGGCGAAGGGTCTCGTTGGAGACCACGCCGCCAAATTTTCTGGGCGGGTTTCGCGTCGGTAATGGCGTGACCATTTCAGGAATCAACCGGGTACGAGACCAGGTCACCGAATCGTCGTTGACCAAGGTGATTTCGGATTCCAGTGACGTCGACCAGTTGTTGTCGATCGAACGAAAGATCGAGTCCGCGCTGCTGACGGGCGACAATGCGGTCGGACGCCAATTGGACAACTTCTTTGCCCAGTTCACAAACCTTTCGGGGGCACCGAGTGAGCCGGCGCAACGTTCCGCGGTCTTGGAATCCGGCAAACAGCTTGCAGCGGCGCTGCGCGATGCATCGCAATCACTTGACGAACTCAAGCGAAACGTCCGACTGCAAATCGATAACGAGATCGAGGCTCTGAATTCTGACCTCAGCGAATTGAGCGACGTCAGTAAGCAGATCTTTAAATTCTCTGCTCAAGGAATTGAACACAACAACGAATTGGACCAACGCGATGCTGTTTTGAATCGAATCGCGGCCGTCGTCGGAATTTCTCGCAACGAACAGCCCGGCGGACAATTGAATTTGACCATCGGGCACCACTCCATCCAGCAAGGCAATCAGGCAAGCCAACTATCAGTCGTCGATTCCGGATCCGAGATCCAGGTGCTGTTGGACGATTCGGATCGACCGCTATCGGTCGAGACCGGCCGCTTGTCCGCGTTGGTCGAAGCGTACAACAGTATCATCCCATCGTTTGAAGACAAGTTGGATCAAATTGCGGGAATGCTCATTCAAGGCGTTAACGCGATTCACGCAACTGGCATCGGTACCGCCGGGTCATTCCAGAATCTGGTCGGAACCGTACATGTCGATGATAGCGCCACGCCCCTGGCCGAAGTGTTGCCCGATGCGAATCTGGTCGCCGGAGAATTGACGATTTCGCTGACTGATGCGGCAGGTAACAGACAGACTCATGTGATCACCGTTGATCCTGCCGTTGATACTCTTGATGACATCGCAGCGCGATTGAACAGTGTAGTGGGCGTCACATCAACGGTTCGTTCGACGACGAACCAGTTTCAAGTGACGACCGGACCCGGATATCAATTTGATTTTGCGGGTGGTGTGGAAAGCAATCCGGACCTGTCCCTCGTGACCGGCACCAGCATCCCACGACTGTCCGGCACCTACACCGGCGACGCAAACGAAGACTTGACGGTTCGCATCGAAGGCACTGGACAGGTTGGCAGCTCGTCGGGACTTTTCGCGAACGTCTATTCGTCCAGCGGAGCCTTGCTTTCCAGGATCAACGTGGGTGACGGTTACGAAGCGGGTTCCGAAATCGAATTAGACGACGGCGTTCGGCTAAGTTTTGATGCCGGTACCTTGAACGACGCAGACGAATTCACCACGCGGCTGACCGGTACTCCCGATGAAACCGGTTTATTGGCTGCGTTGGGTATGAATTCGTTTTTTAGCGGTACCGATGCCAGGTCCATCACCGTCGACCGGGAAGTCATTAACGATCCGAACCGGATTGCGACGGGCCGATCCGGGGAAGCGGCCGACACAAGCAATCTGTTGAAATTCATCGCAATTGATGATGCAAAGGTGATGCCGGGAAACCGAACGATCGGTCAATTCACCAGTGAAATGGGTACTGAAATCGGCTTCGAAATCAATTCAAACATGTCGCTGAGCACAAGTTTGACGTCGTTCAAATTGAAACTGGAACAGGAACGCGACGCGGCGTCCGGAGTCGATTTGAACGAGGAACTGGTTTACTTACAAGAATACCAGAAGTCCTACGAAGCAGCCGTCCGTATCATTCAAGTTACCGACGAGATCCTGACCGAACTATTTCGCATCATAGGTTAATGACATGAATTCTCGCGTCACAGCGTCAACATTCACTCGAAACGCAATTCATTTTACTTCGCTGCACAGTTCGAAATTGCTGAAAGCACAACAGCAGATCACGTCGGGTTTGCAGTTTGAATTACCGTCGGAAGAACCGATCGCTTACCGACAGGTCCGGTCGCTCGAAACAAGGTTTGTGGAATTGCAGGCAGACAAGACCGTGATCAATCGAGCCACGTCGACGCTGAATGCTAGTGTTTCACAAATCCAAGACATGACCGACTTGATTCGGCAGTCGCGAACGCTCATCCAACAGGGGATCCAGGCGTTGGATTCGGACGAACGCAATGCGTTAGCAACCGAAATTGATGCGTTGCTGGCACAGGCCAAAACGATTGGAATCGCACAGTTCAACGGAAGCTACCTGTTCGGCGGCACACGGTCAGGTGAGCCGCCGTTCACGTTCTCTGAACCGCTGCGTGAGAATGGACTGATTGAAGTGACCTATGGAGGTTCCCATCAACGCAGCCAGACTCACATCGGCGATTCAATTTCAATCGATACGTATTACGACGGTTCAGCGATTTTTGGAAAATCAGGCCGCCAAAGCCCTGTGATCATCGGCTCCACCGGCGCGGCGCACGGCGGAGGCACCGACACGCTGGTCGGCAGGGCCACCTTGCAAGTGCGTCATGACACCACCACATTTTCCGGTGCCTCTGGTGTTGTGGCAGGAACGGATTCGGCAGCACTCGACACGATCCTGGGACCACCCGGTGCGCACCAGTTGACGATCGTTGACACCTCCGGTGACGGATCTTTCGGAACCGTGTCCCTAAACGGCGGCGATCCGGTACCTTACTCGAATACGGATACCAATTTGCGCGTGGACGGACTGTTTGGTCAAACGATCTATCTGGATACCACGTCAATTTCCGCGGGATTTAATGGAACCGTCGACATCGACTCGTCCGGCACACTAAGTGTAGACGACGGAGCGTCAACGATTCCAATCGACTTTAGCTCCAGCCAATTGGTTAGTGACGCTGACAGCGGTCGCTTTGTCAGGATTGATTCAAGTAACATCGACAGCGTGGGAGATGACTTCCTTGAGTTCCCCGGCACGTCGGATCTGTTCCAAATCCTGCACGCAACGGCAGCGGACCTGCGAAACAACCGGCAATTAAATGGAGCTCAGTACGCCGAGTCTCTGAACCGCCGGATGGATGAATTGGACAAAGCCAGTGCCAAAATCTTCAGCGTCATGGGCGAGCAATCGACGTCGCTGAAAACGATGGAGACGATGGAGTATCGCGTCGACGATTTGATGCTGTCCGTAGAATCCAGCATCGGAGAATTGCAAGCTACCGACTTCCCCGATGCGGTCCTGCGTTTGGAAAACTCTCAAACGCTGCTTCAATACACCTATGCCGTGACGGCGAACATCAACTCGCTCGGGCTCTTGGAGTTCTTGCGATAAGGCACGAAATGTACGTTATTCTTTGCGAAATCGAAGAAGGTAGTTCTCTTCAAACTTTGGGACCTCGACTTCATCGACGAACTTGAATCCCACGTCTTCAACTTCCTTTCGAAACTGATCTTTGCCGGCACGCACGTGCCCAAGAATAAACTCACGTGACTTCCCGGGGATCCGATTAAAATCGACGATGATCAGACGCCCACCGGGTTTGAGCGCTTTGTAGATAGATTCAAGCGTGGACTGGGGGAATTCAAAATGATGGTACGTGTCGCAAATAAAGACCGCGTTAATCGAACGCGGTGGGAGATTGACAGATCGATCTGAACAAAGCACCGCCGTCAAATTATGGACGTTGTCTTCACGGGCTCGCGTGGTGATGTGCTCCAAAAAACGCGGCGAGATGTCGACCGAGAACACCCATCCATCGGGTCCGACCGCCGAGGCAAACAGTCGGCTGTAAAAACCCGTGCCGGCTCCGACATCGGCGACGCTTTCACCAGGCTTGATCTCACATGCCTCAAGAACCTTTTCACGCGCCGCATAGACCTCTCGGCTTTCGATTTCGAATCGTTCCAGCCATTCGCTGACATCTAATGCAGGGTCAACAAATCGATCGTTGATACCTGGAGAGGCACTTTGTTTCGGCTCGGCGACCGCCGTGTCTTGTGCGAACACTGATCCGCCACACAGGACCAAAGTGGCCGCGACAGTGCAAATGTGACGAGCAACGAATTGTCTGGTTAGATATCCGGACCGAACCGGCGAGGCACAGGCTTTTGACATGGTGGGGTTGGACTTTTTGCTTGTATCAGTTGAGGGAAAACCGCAATGCGGACGGAGAGGAATTTCACGCGATATCGACCGCATTCTGGATTAGCACACAAAATACCAGTTTCGATTTGCGTT
>JAGQPO010000605.1 GCA_020426665.1 Planctomycetales bacterium | reverse complement strand
TTCCGTCAAACCGTTACTGTCCGGATCGGGAAACCGTGGGCCACGGTCACTGAACAACCCGAGCTTACCGCCCAAGCCGACCCAGCGGTAAAGTAGCGACAGGTTGACGTCTGGAAGAATTTGATTCTTTGCCAATGCGAGTTCCAATTCGGCTTGTTTGATTTGGTACTTTTGCCCACGCAATTCGGGACTCAGATACAACATTTGTGCGACCGATTCGGCCCATTCAAAATCGACCCGAGCCAGGTTGGGTTCTTCGATCGGTCGGATCAGTCGTCCGTCCGTCGGGGCCAAGCCCAGTAGTTCGCGCAATGCACGCTCGCGACCATAGACGCCAAAGCGATCATCGCCGGGCAGGTTGGAACCGTTCAATGCGGCGGTCAATCGACGTTGCAGGTTCCAGAATTGAGATTCCGACTGTTTCAATTCTTGGATGCTGCCGAATCCCGCATCCATGTTCAACTTGGTGAACTCCGCGGTCGCTTGGGCACTGTCGCGTGCGATCGTCGCCGTGGAGACGGCGCGATAGGTCAGGTACAAATCCCAATACGCCACTTCAACGTCACGGACCAGGTTGCGGATCTGTGCTTCATAGGTCGCAATTGAAATGTCTTCGTTCATGCTGGCCAGCATGATCGGAATGCGGTTGATGTAGGTGCCGCGGTTCCGCATCAGTGGATGTTGGATCTGTGCTTCAATCAGGGGGGTGTAATCGCTGACCGTTGCACGCTGGACAATGATCCCGCTAAGGTTCTTGGTGTGTTGGACCGATTGCCGAAGCGTTGCCACTCCGCCGGTCGCAAACCGCTTGCTGAGCGAGAATTGCTGGTTACCGGTGTGGCTCTGTAAGAATTGTGGATTGTTGCTGTCGTTGGGGTTCGTATCCAGGATCGCGGTGTTTTGGGGGCGGTCGGTGTTGGAGAAATCGACAAAGCCGGCGGCAACCGCATCGAACTCGGCTAACGCGTCCTCGACGCCACCGATTTGGTTTGCCCGAACGGCACCACGCGTCAGCAAACGGTTTCCGTTTCCGTCGGTCGTCAACGGGATCGATTGTGTTGTGGTTTGTTGCAGCGCGACGTCATAGATGCTGCCAAATTGTCCCGGTGAACCGCTGACGAATTGCGCAGCAATGTTTTGGCGAGTTTCAGACGTGCCGCCGGTTGTCATCAGGAACTTTGCGTTGGATAGCGCCAACGTGACGCACTCTTCCAGCGTCATGTCCCAGAATTCGTAGTTGTGGTTACCTACCGTCAGCGGCGGCAACGACTGAGTCGTTTCCGATAAGCTGGCAACTTCGACGTCCGGGTATTCGATGGACGTCGCGGTATTCAGGTAGTGCTGTAAGTCCGGCGACTCATTGACAAAGAACGGTTGCGTCGGCGTACATCCAGTCGCCATTACAATCGTCAATACGAGTTGCAGGTGCGTAGCGATTCGAAACAACGAGCGATTCATGCCCTGAGCTTCCCTAGGCCACGATCCATTTCGACCACTAAATGTGAAGGAGGATCACATCAGCGCCGAAATCGATTCGCGAGCAGTCCAAACGGAAGCCCCCCACCAAGATCTCTTCAGCTCACTACGTCATAAACCGAGAGAGACCTTGTCCAAGGAAAGGTATCGGTGGCAGAGTTGGTAAACTTTGACGGTTCTGCCGAAAATATTGGAGAACTATTTGGTCATCCAAAGGCGAAAGAAAAGTGGCTGTTCCATGACATCCAATTTTGATGTTCTTGTCACTCTGGTGGCCCGTGAAACTTTTGTAACATCAATCTCGCCAGACACGGTGGTAACCAATGTTTTATCGCTAGGGTCGGAGGCCGGAACCTTTCCAGCCGACGGGCTCTGTGTCGCTGGCAGTTTCACGGCATCCGAAGGCGAACTGCCCGCTTCGTCCAGTTCAATTTCGGGCAATTCCAACTGAGGCTCGACCTCCGGCGGGGGCAAAAGCTCTTTGGGCGAATCGTCGAGCGGGGGTACGTTCAATTCCAAGGGTTCGGCCGGTACTTCCAGCTCCGTTTCCAACTTTTCGGTGGTTGGTTCGGCCCCCGTGTTTTCGTCGGCAACCTGCTCCGGCATTTCGACTTCGTTGGGAGCCTGGTCAATCATCGGTGCTGTTGCCGATACGGAGTCGGCGGCAATCGTTTGTGATCGGCGGGGACCGACGGTCAACGCCTCCCAGGGTTTGGGATAGAAGTAATGTTGTTCAAGCCTCAGTTGGTTCTTGGGGCTTTCGTAGGCACCGGCATGCACCGCCCGGTGCCAAGCCATCGCTTCTTGGCTGCTGGGGGCGATCAAGTACGCGATCTTGCCCTGCAAATAGCTGGGGCGGTTGTAAGTACGCCGATGCCCGGCCGGCAATCGGTTGCCAATTGGCCCGATCAAATCAATTCGCGGCGTCACCGTCTGGCATTCGCGATCGGGATGGTGCGCGTTGGTGGGCGCGGCAAACGCAATCGTGACCACTGTCATTGCTGCCAACGTCTTTGACCTGGTCCGAGTAATCAAACGGTTGAAGTTCAACGGAATCATAGGGACATCCTTTTCCCAGTAAGCAACGGTCGGAAAGCACGAGTCAGGTTTCACGTCCGCAGCACCCGCCAAGACGGCTGCTACAGGCGAAAAAAGTTGCTGACACGAATGGCACTGGCGTTGGTGCGCAGGCTTCAGCCGCCCCCTGTTGCTGCGACGGGGGACCGCTGAAGGCTAGGCACCAACGTTTGCTATTAGGTTTCGGTTGGAAAGGGAGCGTTGTGCTGGATTTCGGTTTGGGCACCATTTAAGCCGTTGCTAACGATCTTTCCGGCCAGGAGCGGCACGTTGGCAGACTCCGGTGACTTTGCTGGCAAATCCGTTCATCGCGGTTGGCGGGGATGTCGATCGGATGGGTACGGCAAGGATCGCCAAGACCAATCACGACTCGGGATTCCGAGCGTATTCATTATTCTGACGCACTCCTTGCCCTGGGCATTTTCCCGTGACCAATCTCGTTCCATCGTATTTGAAACTTCATCTCGGCGAGGATGCCCCTGCGGCACGAAAACCTCGCTTGTCTTCGGCGGACCAATTTTGGAACGCCTTTTCGGCCGCCACAGGTTGGCGCGTCGACCGTCGGCATTCCGAAGACTCGGTCAAGATGTTGCCGGCGGTAGAAATGGATTTGATGGCCGGTGGTCCATCGGATTTGATGCCTGCCGTGGTCAAAGAAAACGCGGCGGAACTTGCCGGCATTGCCAACGCAATGGCACGGGAAATTGAAGAGCTGCAATCAATTGTCCGCCGCCAAGAGATCGAACTTGCCGCCCAAGCGACAGTCCAGTTCGCGCCGTCGCGATCCGAAGCGGCCTGCGAAGCGGTGCATCAGACGCTTGAGCGGGCGATTAAAGCAGTCGGATTTGACGCGGCGGCAATCTATATCCTTGATGACGAAACTCAATACTTGCAAACTCGGGCCGTTGTCGGACTGCCGGCAGACCGCTTGACCGCCGAACCGCGAATGTTGCGTGGAAGTCGCGCCGATTTAGAGGCGATGGTTCAAGACGCGGTGCTGATGGAAGATCTGCGCGGCCACATCGGTGAGACTTGGAATGCGCCAGAGGCCGCCGGCGCGGCCGTATGCACGGCGATCTACAAAGGTGATCTGCCGATCGGTACGTTGTGGTTGTTCGCCGACGAGCCGAAGACGTTGGGACAATCTGCCTCGGCGATCGCCCAGCTGGCGTCGGCTCAGATCACATTGGAGCTGACCAACGCCGCACATGCTCGCAGTGAAGCACGCCACCAAAAGTCCGCCGAAGCGGTTGGTGATGTCGCGGCCTGGCAATACTCGTCGTTGCCCGTCGGCAATCAGCTTGCCCCCGGTTGGATGGTCGACGGCATGATCGAGTCGCCCAATAAGTGGTCGATCGGCTGGCATGCCTGGGACGTGCTGCCGGACGGTTCATTGATGATCGCGATGGCCGAGGCGTCCGACCAGCGGGCCGGCGGAGCCATGATCGCGGCGACGGCGCGCGCCGCACTTGTTGCTCATAGCGGCTATCGGCACACCCCACATCAGATGTTGCAGCGAATCGGCGACACGCTCTGGCAAACCAGTACCGCCGATCAATTGGTGTCGCTGCTTTACGCCCGTATTGACCCGGAAACCGGTGAGGGCGAAATCGCCGCCGCGGGCGAAATCTCGGGACTCATCGCCGGTAAACACGGCTATCGTCCGTTGGTCACCTCGGCAGGCCGACCGCTTGCCAGCGCTATCGAAATCGAGTGTTTCGAATCGACGTTCCATCTGGAGGAAGGTGAAACCCTGCTGACGTTTGGAGTCGGGTTGGACAAAGACGGTATCGGCCAGGAGCTCGTCGGATGTTGCCTGCGGTCGGCGATGCAGTCCGGTCAATCTCCGTTGGCGGTGTTGCGTCGTGAGATGGCGGCCTTTCCAAATCGTAACGAGCGTGGCCTGTTGTCACTTTCGCGCCGAAGGGTGTGAATTTGCCGCCTCGGCAGACAACCGGCTGTGGGAAATGGGTATGCTGTGCCAATCCGATCACTTTTTTGGTGAACACCTTGGCCGTGACAACCAAACCCACCCGCAATCACGACTCGTTTAAATGACGATTAATCCGACGCAACGGGATTTGATTTCTCCGATCAGCGGACGCTGGAGTCCGTACCGATTCGACGGCCGCCCGGTCGAGCAAGAGAAGCTTGCCCAGTGTTTTGAGGCGGCCAGTTGGGCGGCCAGCAGTTTTAATGAGCAACCGTGGCGCTGGATTGTAGCTGTTCGTGATGATGAAAAAGCGTTTTCCAGGATGCTGGGTTGCCTGATGGAAGCCAATCAGTCTTGGGCGTCACAGGCCGGCGCCTTGGTCTTGACGGCGTTCCGACGTACGTTTTCGCGTAACGACAATCCGAATCGCGTTGCACTGCATGATCTCGGCCAGGCCGCCGCACATTTTGCTCTCCAGGCCGCTGCGATCGGCCTACAGGTTCATCAGATGGCCGGGGTCAATCTCAGCCAAATTCGCACCGAGTATCAGATTCCCGATGAATTCGAACCGGCAACCGCCATCGCAATCGGGTACCCTGACGCCAGTCCGCCGGCTTCCGAGACAGAGAAAAGCTTGGCCGGACGTGAGTCGGCCGCCAGGCAACGACATCCGCTTTCGACACATGTGTTCACGGGAACCTGGGGCAGGTCGATCAACTGGTAAGCAACAATTGGAAAGCAACGGCCGAGAATGAAGTATCTGGTCAATCGTCATCCCGGCTCGGCCGAGCCGGGTCTGTTTAACGCGGGGCCGGTGTCGGCACGCGAATCGCGAACTCCGAACGGTTTGACCCGCTAGGTGGATCGACAGAGTCGAAATACAATAAACTTTTGCTGAACGAACGGGCGTCGGCGCCACGTGACAGCATCGAAACGTAATAGCTGGAATATTTATCGGTGTCGGAACCTTGGAAACCTGGAGTTATTTGCGCCGCACGCACCGACGTCGGTATGCGCCGAACGAATAACCAAGATTCCCATTCGGTGATTCCAGCCAAGTCACCGGAGCGTTTCCAGACCCGAGGGCACCTGTTTATCGTCGCCGACGGGATGGGAGCCCACGCGGCGGGCGAGTTGGCCAGCAGCATGGCGGCCGAGCTGATCGCGATGAACTACTTTCGTACCTCCATCCCGGACGCGAAAGACTCCTTGCACGTCGCGGTCAATGAAGCCAACGCGGAAATCTATCAGCGTGGCCAGCAGAATCCCGAATTTCACAACATGGGTACGACCGCCAGCACATTGGCGCTACTGCCCATCGGTGGAGTCATCGCACACGTCGGTGATTCACGGGTGTATCGATTGCGTCGCGGAATCCTGGAACAGATGACGTTCGACCATTCGTTGGTATGGGAAGTCCAAGCCAGTGGCCAGGTTCATCCGGACAGCGCCCTCGGCCAGGCATTGCCCAAGAACGTAATCACCCGTTCGCTCGGTCCCAACGCGGAAGTGCAAATCGATATTGAAGGCCCCTTCGAAGTTGAACTCGGCGACAAATTCTTACTCTGCAGTGACGGTTTGTCGGGACAAGTCGATGATGTCGAGATTGCGACGCTGCTGGATTGTTTGCCCGAAGAATTGGCTGTCGAAGTGATGGTCGACTTGGCGAACTTGCGTGGCGGGCCCGACAACACCACGATCGTCGTCGCGACGGTCACCGAAGGTCCGTTGCTGGATCAAAAGCGTTTGCCCCCCAAGACGGCCAAGGAAGACAGCCTCGCGTTCTGGGGAATCAGCATCTCGCTGGTAGTTGCCGCGGTCAGTGCAATCGCGTCGGTTGCGTTTTTCCTGATGAAGTTCAATGACGGCGCGATGGTCCTGACGCTGCTGATTGCATTGGTCGCCGGAGTCGTCGCGGCTACATTTTATTCCAACACGAAACAGCAGACTCGGCGACGCAGACCCAACGGCGGACATGAAAACGGCGGCATCCCAAAGGCTTATGGCGGCAAAGCACCGTATCGGCGTTACGTGTCAAAGCCCGACCAAACACTCTTTGATCGGCTTGGAAAAACAGTTGACGAACTTCGTGAAGCCGCAAAGTTAAAAAACTGGATGATGGACTGGAAACAAATCGACTCTCTGCAACATCAAGGAGCCGCAGCGATGCAAAGTGGGGATGGCAAATCGGCGATCCATCTACAGGCCAAAGCGATTGTCGAAACAATGCACCAGTTGCGTGAACAGCACAACCGGTCGGCCGACGAAACGGCTATCGATCAATAAGACTCGCGTGAACCACCCGCCTGCTCGCCTGACGCTTCCCTTGATTCCCGCCGCGCGACTGGGATCGTCCGCCTGGTTGTTGCACCTTCGTTCGTTCGCCGTCGCCGGCCAATTGGTCACCATTCTGTTTGCCGGTTGGGTGATCGGCGTTGACCTGCCCTACACTCCGCTGTTGTCGTTGGTCGCCCTGACCGCCGTCACCAATATCGTCTATGGCGTCTGGCTGCGGCGTTCCGATCGTCCTGGCCACGGCAAGTCGGCGTTGTTAACATCGCACACGGATTTGTCGGGTGATGCGTCATCGGCGGACCAACATCCGGCCAATCAACAAAAAAATACGGATGTGGAGCGATTCAATTACGACAGCGAACTCGCCGCGCTGGACCGTGATAATTCGCTGAGGGTCCAGTCGGTTGCATTGGGATTAATGTTGCTGGATCTGGCAACCTTGACGGCGATGTTGTACTTCAGCGGCGGAGCGGCAAACCCGTTCAGTTTCTTTTATTTCGTCAACCTCGCCGTCGGCGGCGTCATGATCCGCCCCAAAGCGGCATGGTCTTTGACGGTCACCGCGACCATTGGTTATGCGTTTATCCTGCGTTGGAGCTTGCCGGTCGCCGAACTTGGCGTCGGCCTTGATTCCCAGCCCTTTGACCTTCGCAGCGGCGGGATGATGTTGGCATTCGGCACCTGTGCGTCGGTCGTCACCTACTTTGTGACGCGAACCAGTGGGTTGCTTCGAGCGCGCGAACAACAATTGCGAGAGAACCAACTGGCCCAGGCAGCAGACCGAAAACTGGAATCGCTGACAACACTTGCCGCCGGAGCCGCGCACGAATTGGCGACTCCCCTGTCGACCATCGACGTCGTTGCCCGTGAATTGACACGCCACTTGGAAGGCGTGGTTAAACCCGCAACCGTGGACCAGGATTTAAAACTGATCGATCACCAATTGGATCTGTGCCGCCAGATCCTGCATCGAATGCGCGGTGCCGCGGGCGACTCGATGGCGCAACAGTGGTACCAAACTACAGTCGGTGATCTGATCGACGCGACACTCGAAGGCGTCCGTGATCCACACCGTGTCGACGTTGTTGATGGGGCCGAAGACGTCGAGAACAAAACTTTATGGATGCCTGAAGAAGCCGTTGCACAAGCAATCCGCAACCTGATCCACAACGGGCTTGATGCCAGCGGAGTGGATGGACGTGTACGGGTCGAATCGCGATTGGACCAATTGAACGTCGAATTCATCGTTACCGATCAAGGTCTAGGCATGACCGAAGAAGTCCTGGGACGTGTCGGTGATCCATTCTTTACGACCAAAGAACCGGGACGTGGAATCGGATTGGGGTTGTACCTGACCCGCAACGTCGTCTCGCAGCTGGGCGGTTCATTGAATTTCCAATCCGTTCCCGGTCGCGGCACTTCGGCGATCGTCACGCTGCCGATTGCCCGACCCCAGAATGTGCCGTAGGGCTTCGTCCGTCTCGCCGAGTCGTACGGGCATTAGTGTTGGTGAGCAGGGCTTCAGCCGACCTAAGTTGCTGCCATACAGCGACAGGAAATCGCGTATGATCGGACTGCAGTTTTTCGGCCAACGGCCGTCCACATCCATAGCCTGGGGCCAGCCGACGGAGCGTCAGCGACGCGGCGCCGCCCCAGGTCAGTTGCGTTTTGCCATGATCTGTTTGGCCAACGGCCATGAACAACGATTCCAGCACGATGAAGCATGTTGTGCATGGCCGTTGGCCAAATCACCGCACCTGTCGCCGATCCCTTGGGCGATGCCCAAGGCTATGGATGTG
>JAGQPO010000604.1 GCA_020426665.1 Planctomycetales bacterium | reverse complement strand
CAAATGGATCTTGGATTGGCATGGAATCAGGATCCAAAACGTCGTAGCCACCGGGCTTTGGTTTGTGCTGGGCGTTTGGTTGATGGTAAATCGATCCGTCATCGATCGGCGCGTGTGGCACATCACCCTGGCGGATGCGATCCAGTTCATCGCGTAGCACGCGGTTCTGGTAATCGGCGTCGTAAAGTTGATCCTCCAAGACGCGAATCTCGTTGGCCATCTTTGCACGGTAAAGGTCTTCGTGGGCACGGCCACGGCAACCGGCCACAACGCATATCCCCCCGGACAACAGCAGCATGGTGAGTTTTGGTAAACCCCGGCTTCCAACGGCGGACCAAATGCTAGCTTTCTGTTCAATCAAAAGATTGCCAGTTGGTCGCGTGGAAAGGTCAAGAACGCTCGATGGAGCTTTCACAAGGATTTGATAAAAGTCGGCTGTTTGAATCAAGAAACATGTTCGAGTGACCGAAGGAGCGCCGCTCGATGTGTGTCGAGTACCAATCTCCGGCGGTTCAGGTCAAGTGTTACTGCACAAAACGTTGCGACCATCCCGTCGTTAATTTGTAACGATTGCGTCGCGTATGCCGATTTTTCCGATTTTTCCGATTTTCGCTGCATGAAGATTTAGAACGTCGTCGATACCGCTACTGACAGGTCGTGCCCGTTGCTTTCCAGGCAGCGGCACTCCGAAAACCCCTGGCTGCGTTAGGCCTCCCAAAGCCAAGCCGAAAGAGATCCGCGAGCGTCGCGGAAACCAGCCGCAGAAGGGTTTTACCCCCCCAGAGTCTCAAGTGGTGACGACCGTGCCTAAGTTCAGAATTCCCCATCGATTGGTTGCTGTGTTGTTCACAGCTTTTTCACTCACATCGCTAGGCGTGTCGCGCGTTTGTGCAGAGGGTTCGCATCAAACGCCCGCTCAGGCCGACCAGCAAGAACATGTCCAGGTCGCGCGGTCCACCTGGACTCCGACGCGGAACTCTGGCGCAACGAAACAACAGGCCGGCCAAGCGGTACGCAAACCGGTAGCACAACCCAAAACAAGTCGCGTTTCAAATGTCGCGCGCCCAACCGCTCGTACCACCGACTCGAACAACCGACCATCCGGATCGGCTGTAGCGCGTTCGTCATCGGTCCGTCAAGCGGCTCATCAAATTCCCTCCCCGCCTCCGATGGAAGGTGAAATCATCTACGAATCGGCAATCGTTGACGGTTCGTGCGACGCGATGGGCGGTGCCTGTGGATGTGACGCCATTGGTTGTGATGGGATGGGGAATTGCGGACCAAGTTGTGGATGCAGCATGTGCGGCGAGTTGCCAAGCGGACGAGCATGGCGGCCTGCGGTCACCGTCAGTCTTCCACAGGACGGCTGGATTTCTTTCGAAGGTCTGACGATGTGGAGCGACGGCATGGACTTGCCGCCGCTGGTCACTCGATCGCCCGTCGGAACCGACCAGGCCGATGCAGGGGTTCTGACACGCTCAGGAACCTCCACGCTGTTCGGCGGACCAGGAAACGACTTGTTCGAGAATTCACGATCGGGTTGGAGATTACAGTTTGGATTCTGGCTTGACCGCTGTCACTCCTGGGGTGTCGGTGCGGACTACATCGATCTGGATCGTGAAACGGAGAATTTTTCGGCGACCAGCACCGGCGATCCGATTCTTGCACGCCCCTTTTTCAACACGATGACGGGCAGCGAAGATTCCGAGTTGGTCGCACTCAACAACGGTACGGACATTCAATTGACCGGTACCGTCGGTGTGTCGGCCTACACAGAGTTAGTCGGCGGCAGTTTCTATCTGCGTCGGCTGACCTGCTGTGACGAAGGTTGTCGCGAGTGGCTGTTCTGTGGATGCAATGGTCACTATTGCAGTCGCAACGAGTTCCGACTCGGATACCGTTTCATGGAACTCAGCGAGGGAGTTCGCATCACCGAAGAATTGCAGAACAACGGGACGACGAACATCGGCCAGTTTTCAATTGCGGATCAATTTGACACCCGCAACCAGTTTAACGGTGTCGACTTGGGTTGGAGCCATCGATTGACCCGAGGCTACTGGACATTGGAAACACTGGTACGTCTTGGCGTCGGCAACACCCGCCAATCAATCACGATTGCCGGTCAAACGACGATTGTCGATCGCAACGATCCCAGCAACGTCTCAACGGAAACGTTCGACGCCGGATTATTGGCCTTGTCGACCAACAGTGGCAAATTCCAACAGAACCAGTTTTCGGTGCTTCCCGAGTTGGATCTGACACTGGGATACCAGTTGACCGATCACTTCAAGGCAACCATCGGTTACACCGGAATTTACTGGTCCAATGTCATCCGACCTGGCCAACACATTCCGACCGACATCAACCCGGACTTCTTGCCGCCGGCGATCACCAGCACGGGTGACCCACGGCCGTTGTTCGCCTTTGACACAACCGACTATTGGGTGCACGGATTGACCTACGGACTGGAGTACCGGTGGTAATCGTTAATACCGGCATACGGGTGAATTCTTCGCGGCTTGGGACCGATAGCAGCATTTGAGACTGATCTCCCCCCGAACAATAGAACGTCGACTGCCGGCCCGCTGAGCATCAATCCGAGTGCCACGATCGCTCGGGCAATGCGTGAGGCATGGCGTTCGGATCACCCGATTACAGGAAAGTTCCCATGGTCTGGCAGCGAATGATTCAGCGGCTGACACGTCGCAATCGTCGTGCAAACACCGAAATCAAAAACAATACTCGTCGGCGCGTTCTGCGACACGAGTCATTGGTCAAACGGCAACTGTTGGCCAGCGATATCGGCGCGATCAGTGGTATCGCCTTTACGGACCTGACCGGTGACGGTCTGACCGGTGACGATCCACGTTTGGAAGGCGTCACGGTCGAGCTTTATCGTGACACGAACGCGAACAACACCTTTGACGCCGGTACCGATGTGCTGGTCGATACGGTCACGACCGACACCAATGCCGATCCCGTTCCAGGGCAATATCGGTTCGACGATCTGTCCGTTGATACCTACTTTGTCGTCCAGGGCGCCGCTCCCGGAGACGTCACCGAACCGTCGGCCCAATTGGTTGACATCACTGCCGACGATGCGGACGGTGAGACGATCGTCACGATCGATGACTTCACATCCGGAGCTCAGATTGCCACCGCAGTTGTCGGCCAGACTTTGGATCAAACTGCGACCGCCGGCGCTGCACTTGGCGGTTTTCGCGACATTCAACTCACTCACACCGGCGCCGCAGGCAACACCACTTTCCAAGTCGATACCGCAAACCAGTTGATGAGTCTAAGTACCGGCGGCGGCGCGACCAGCGAAGTCATTGTCGAGTACGACGGCAACGACGGAGCCTTCGGATTGACGGTGCCTCCCGGATTCTCGCCGATCGCTTCGTTGGCAGGCGGAACCGCCG
>JAGQPO010000603.1 GCA_020426665.1 Planctomycetales bacterium | reverse complement strand
ACACGTTCACGGATCCGGGAACTTACACCATCGCGGTGGGGCGATTCAACTCCACAGGCCAGTTCGGTGGAGTGAGTGGAAACCCGCCACAACCGGGTGACTTCTACGTGCTTCAGGTGTCCATCGAAGGACACTCGTATTCGACATCTGGTCCGGGAAGCTCGGCCCCTCAACTCGTGACAAGTGCCTACAATGGAGGCCCCTCGAACTGCGACGCGATCGATTATGGCCCGGCATGTGACGCCGCCTATCCAGAGATCAGTGACAACGGCCGGTACATCGTCTTTCGATCGCTGGCATCTAATCTGGTGGCATATGACAACCATGTCGGTGATGGCGGAGACATCTTTCTTTACGATCGTTACGTCGGCACGATGGAAATCATCAACCGCGACACATTCGGGTTTCAAGTCGGCGGGGACAACTTGGCACCCTCGATCAGCGCCGACGGACGGATTGTGGCATTCGAATCGACGGCCGAACTGATTCCCGGCGTGATCGGGGATTTCGGCGTCACGTCGACATATGTCACTGACCGATTCAAGGGCAGCATCGAACTGATCAGCGAATCTCGCAGCAACGAACTGGGAAACTCCACTCGTGAAGGTTTCGTCACAACGGCAATCAGCAGCGACGGCAACCACGTCGCATTTGAGACGTTCTCGGGCAATCTCGTCGCTCGGGATTTCAATGGCACAAAGGACGTCTTCGTCAGATCTACGTCGAATTTATCACAAAAACCCGCCGTATCACTCGACTTGTTCGCCGGTGAAGAGGTCCACGATCTCAATCTCGGTACAGCGCCCATCGATGGTGTGCTCTACGGCCAAGTCTTTGAGGACTTGAGCAAAACCGGTGAAAAGGCATTCGGTCCGGGAATCGGGGGAGCCAAAGTCTATTTGGATCTGGACAATGATCGAACATTCGACCCGGATCAGGAACCCGTTGCCGTCACCGACGCGTTCGGTTACTACGTGTTCATCGATGTGCCATCGGCGCGAGAGTATTCCGTCGCGGTCGTAACTCCAGCCAATTATGTACAGCTGATTCCTGCACCCTCCGCCGGTGGCGTGATCAGTGTCTTTCTACCTGCCGGCGGAATCCTGGAAGCTGGCGATTTCGGTTTTAGACGAAGCGAAACCGGAGGCCAATCGACAAGCAATTCGGTGATCAAAGGCCGCTTATTTAGGGATTATAACCAAGATGGTAAGCAGGACGCCGGGGAACCGGGTATCGGCGGAATCACCGTGTTCCTTGATCAAAACGATAACGGACAGCGAGACTTTAACGATCGGCAAGTGCTGACCCAGGTCGACGACCCGGCGACCCCTGGTATCGACGAAGCGGGACTCTATTCATTCGAAAACCTCGGTAGCCAATCTTATACCGTCCGCGCAATTCTTGACGATCAAACCATTCAAACCGCTCCTCTGGGGACCGAGTTTGATTCCGGAACAGTGCTGCTAAAAGCCGAGAACGCTCCGCCCACCGGAGTTCGCGATGTGATCACAACGGACATCAACGGCGATCAGCTTCCCGATTTGGTATTCGCCCTGTTTAATTCCAATGCGATCTCGATCCGACTGAACCAAGGTGATGGCACGTTCAGTCAAACGCCATTGAATTTCTCCGTGTCGCCAGGGGGCTCCACATCGCCTCAGGGACTCGGTCCCGTCTCGATCGCCGTTGCCGATCTCAACAACCTGAGTTCTCCCGCCGTCCCCAACGCCCCGGACCTGATCGTCGCCAATTACCTCAGTGGAACAGTGTCGGTTTTTCTCGATTTCGATCCGCTCTCTCAATCATTTTTTTCAGTCACTTCTTTCAACGTCGGTGAAACTCCCTATGGGATCACGACGGGTGACTTTGACGGGATCGACGGAATCGATTTCGCCGTAACCAATGAAGACAGCAACACCATCACGGTTATGTTGAATGATCGAAACGGTTCCTTCACTCCCGTGGGGACGACATTTGGCAGTGGGGGGCAAAGTCCAACATCGCTGGTCGCCGGGAACTTCAATAGTGAAGATTCCTTCCTGGACCTGGCGGTCACCAATCTCGGTGGAAGCGGAAACGTCGCCATCCTGCTCGGCCAAGGCAACGGCCAATTCGCACTGAATGATGTCTACGCGGTCGGCCTCGGTCCGATCTCGATCGCAAAAGGAAACTTTAACGATGACGCATTTATCGACTTGGCGGTCGCCAACTTTGCCTCGGGAACGGCATCGGTTCTTGCCGGAACGGCATCAGGCGCATTCGTCGTTCGCCAGGAACAGCTGGCTGTCGGAGACGGACCGATGCAAGTCCGCACAACGGATATCGAGGGAGATGGCGACGAAGACATTTTGATCACCAGCTTGGTTTCTCAGCGAGTCGCCATCTTAAGAGGCGCGCCCGAACGTGGACCACTCGAGTTTGAGTCTGCCGAAATCTACGGGACCTTCGCCGGAGTCGTTTCGGAACGCTTTTCCTTCGCGATTGATGACGTCAATGCCGACGGTACCCAAGATGTCGTTGTCGCGTTCAGCGTGGACGACAGCGTCAAAGTTCTAAAAAACAAAGTCGTTGATGGTGCCCATCGAATTTCGCTGGACGGTACCAACCAAGTCACCGACTTGAATTTTTCCTTGGCACCGAAAGGTGATGCCATCCCTCCGGTAGTGAAGAATGTGCAAGTCGCTGGCTCGGGTTGGACGACCAGTTTTAAATCGGCCGCCGATCCGGTCAGCCTGCGCGGTGTGTCGCTGCCGGGCGCGAACCAGCTGAGGACGTTGCCGTGGATCGGAGTCGACACGATTTACGTCGAGTTCAGTGAAGACGTCAAAAATTCATCCGGCGGAACGGTCGATGCGGCGGACTTGACCTTGGTCGGCGTCAACGTGGCCGACTATGAAACGAACCCGCAGTACGGCATCACAACCACGTATTCCGACGGCGGTGGCGCGGGTCCCTATCTGCTGACGATCCGTTTGGCCGGCGCAGCCGACTTGGGCGCCGATCGAATCGTGCTCGCCATCGACGACTCCATAGTTGATGCCGCCGGAAATCCGCTCGACGGCGATTGGGTCGATGGCGCTTCGGTTGTCTCGGGAGACGCGACCGCCGGCGGCGACTTCGTGTTCCACTTCAACGTACTGCCCGGCGACATCGACGGCAGCGGCGGCGTGCTGGCCAGCGATGTGTTGACGGTCAATGCCA
>JAGQPO010000602.1 GCA_020426665.1 Planctomycetales bacterium | reverse complement strand
GGAATCACCAAGCATCATTATTTGGTGACCAACGTCAACGACCTGCCAAGGGTGATGAAAGAGGCATTTCATATCGCCGCTTCGGGGCGTCCCGGCCCGGTTCTGGTGGATTTGCCAAAGGACGTCCAATTGAGTGACGATTTGTCGGACGTTGATTTGGACCCGCCGATGGATCTTCCCGGTTACGAGTCCTCCGTTCCGGCGGTTGCCAGCGAAACGATCCGCCAGATCGTCGCGGCGATCAAGCTCGCCCGTCGTCCAATTATTTATTCCGGCGGCGGAATCATCCTCGGCAACGCTAGCGAGGAGCTGCGCGAATTCATCAACAAGACCGGGATCCCCACGGTCACCACGGTGATGGGAATCGGGTCCGTTCCTCCGGACAACGAGTACTCGATGGACTGGTTGGGGATGCATGGTTCGGCGTACGCCAATTACGCGGTTCGTGATTGTGACCTGTTGATTTCGCTGGGCGTTCGTTTCGATGATCGCGTGACCGGAAAGGTCGAAGCGTTTGCCAAGGATGCCAAGATCATTCACGTCGACATCGATGCGTCGGAATTGAACAAGAACAAAGAAGCGCATATTCCCGTTCGCGGTGATGTGAAACAGTTCTTGACCGAATTGAACAAGACCGTGACGCGATCGGACATCGACCCATGGCGAAAACACTGTGCAGAGTTGAAGACCAAGTACCCCTTCAAATACGACACCGAATTTGATGGCATCTTGCAACAGCATGCGATTCGGACGCTAAGTGACATCACCGGCGAAATGGATGCGCAAATCACTGTCGGTGTGGGACAACACCAGATGTGGGCGGCACAGTTTTACAAGTTCCGTCGCCCTCGTACCTGGCACTCCAGCAGTGGACTGGGAACGATGGGATTCGGTTTGCCCGCCGCGATGGGTGTTCAGGCCGCATTGCCGGGAGCGCTCGTCATTGATATCGACGGCGACGGAAGTTTCCAAATGAACATCCAAGAGCTGGCGACATGTTTCTGTGAAGAGTTGCCCGTGAAGGTCTTTTTGTTGAACAATCAACACCTAGGCATGGTGGTTCAATGGGAAGACCGATTTATGGACCGCAATCGTGCCCACACGTATTTGGGGCCGATCAGCCACAACGAGGCGAAAGGCAACAGCGAGGCCGAACGTTTCTCCTATGCCGACGAACGTTATCCCGACTTTGTGAAAATCGCGCAAGGTTACGGATGCGGGGCAGCAACGATCAAGAAGAAGGCGGACTTGGAAGGGGCGATTCGCGAGATGATCGCACACCCCGGCCCCTACGTATTGGACGTCGAAGTCCCGTACCAGGAACACGTGTTGCCGATGATCCCCGGCGGCATGACCGTCGATGATATGATTATGGAATAGGATCGTGTGACCGATCGTTCCATCATCACCAGGGATTCTCCAATGTCCGATCATCGGCAATTTCGGCGGCGAGTCTGGCCCGACACACACCGTTTCGGGCCGCCGCATTTCAACACGATGGCGTTCCGCTTTGTGAGCCTGGTGTTTGCAATGGTCGCGACGATGACGAACGCTGGTCGGCCTTGCTGTGCCCAGGAGACCGAGCACGTGCATACAAATCATTTGATCAATGAAACAAGTCCTTACTTGCTTCAGCACGCGCACAATCCGGTTGATTGGCATCCTTGGGGTGATGAAGCGTTCGCCAAGGCGAAGCGTGAAAACAAGCCGATCTTTTTGTCGGTCGGTTATTCGACGTGTTATTGGTGTCATGTCATGGAGGTCGAATCGTTCGAAGACCCCGAGGTCGCTGCCGTCATCAACAAGTATTGTGTCGCCATCAAGGTCGATCGTGAAGAACGACCGGATATTGATGAACAATACATGTTGGCGACGCAACTGATGACACAGCGCGGCGGATGGCCTAACTCGGTTTGGTTGACGCCGGATGGAAAACCATGGTACGCGGGAACTTACTTTCCCAAGCAGCGATTGATCGCGGTGCTGACACAACTGAACGAGTTTTGGGTCAACCGCCGCGACGACGTCAACCGCCAGGCCGACATGCTGGAAGATGCCGCAAAGCGAATGAGTTTGCCGGCCGCCGACGCGACGGTAACGCTTTCCGCGGACCTGGTGTCGTCGGCAGTCGCAAGGCTGGTCGGACAATTTGATACCGTGCACGGCGGCTTCGGCGGCGCCCCAAAGTTTCCGCCCCACGGCACATTGGCATTGTTGATCAAACGGTACCGCGACACCAAAGACGAAAAACTTGTCGAGCCGATCAGCAAGACACTCGACGCGATGTGGCTGGGAGGGATACACGATCATCTCGGTGGCGGTTTTCACCGTTACGCGACAGACTCCGAATGGTTGTTGCCGCATTTCGAAAAGATGCTGTACGACAATGCACAATTGATGAACGCCTATGCCGACGGATACCAAATCACTGGCGAGCAGCGTTATCGTGATGCCGTGGCAGACATCTTTCGCTGGGTCGAGCGAGAAATGACGTCACCGGAGGGTGCGTTTTATTCGGCGCTGGATTCCGGCGAAGTGGGAAAGGAGGGCGAGGCCTATGTCTGGGGGATGAAGAAACTTGTGGACGTGTTGGGTCAGGACGATGCTGACGTTTACGCCAAGGTCTACGGATTTCTTCCCGACGGGAATTTTGAAGAGGAATCGACCGGAAAGAAGACCGGCGAAAACATTCCGCATTTGAAGCAGCCCGTCGAGTCGATTGCGGCCAGTTCCCCGATGGGTTCGGCCAAGTTTATCGAGCGGATTCGGGCAATCGAAACGAAGTTGCTGGAAAATCGTTTGACGTGGCCCCAGCCACATAAAGACGACAAGGTTTTGACCAGTTGGAACGGATTGATGATTCAATCACTCGCACATGCGGGACGTGTATTGGACGAACCCAAATACATTTCTGCTGCCACAAATGCAGCGGATTTTATTCTGAAATCCATGGTCCGCGACGGAAAACTGTTACGGACCTATCGCAGCGGCGTTGCGAAGATTCCCGGCTACCTGGACGACTATGCGTACTTCTCCAGCGCGCTCGTTGAACTTTACCTGGCCACCGATGATCGACGTTGGATCAATGAAGCCCAACGGTTGGTTGGCATAATGTCGTCTGAATTTGGCGACGAAGAAGACGGCGGATTTTTCTTTACCGGCAACTCGCACGAATCGTTGATGGTGCGGTCCAAGAATTTGGGCGGCGGTGGAAACATGCCAAACACAAATGGCATCGCCGCGCAGGTGCTGATCCAGATCGCCGCGTTGACGGGACGATCAAAGTATCGAGACGTGGCCAAGGAAACATTGCAGTCATTTGCCGCGGTGATGGCGGCGCAACCTCACACCACCGAAGATTTGTTGATCGCCGTTTCAATGTTGTCGACCGGTGATCAGCCGAGTGTTGACGTTGCGAAACAGGGTGACCTTGAAAGACGTTCGGACCCGATCACGATTCGTGTTCGACCTTCGCAAACCAAGCTTGCGGTCGGTGATCAGTTGATGCTGTCTGTCGAGATCCAGATTGATGATGGTTGGCATCTGTACGCCCAAAATCCCGAGGCAGAATTCTTGAAGCCGACATCGGTTTCGATTCAGTCAGACCCGTCGATCAAGGTTGGAAAGATGGTGCTGCCGCCATCGCAGTCGCGAGTCGATCCGGTGCTGAAGACCAAGATCAGTACGTATGCAGGAGATGTCACGTTCACGATCCCCGTCGCGATAGTCCAGGATGCAACGCCCGGAGAGATCAAGTTGAACGTTGCAGTGGATTGGCAGGCCTGCGACGACCGCCGATGTTTGAAACCCGAGCAGGCATCATTCGAGTTGTCGCTGGACATTGTTTCCGACCAGTAGGCCGATTTCGCCCCACAATGCCCGTAGGCTCTCGCCATACGGCTGACACGCCAAACG
>JAGQPO010000601.1 GCA_020426665.1 Planctomycetales bacterium | reverse complement strand
CGCCAGCCGTAGATCGACTGATCATCGTCCCCCACGACACATAAGTTGCGATGATCCTTCGCCAACGCCGTGACGATGCGATACTGGCTGCCGTTGGTGTCTTGGTATTCGTCAACCAGAACATGATCAAACCTTCCTGCTTCGGCGTCACGAATGTCCGAGTGCTTGTCGAACAGGACTTCGGTTTGCAGCAACAGATCGTCAAAGTCCATCGCACCTTGGGTTTTTAACGCTTCCTGGTATCGTCGATATCCGGCAGCGGCCAGGTGTTCTTTGTCGGTGCCGGCGACCATCGGCGCTTGTTCGGGATGAACCGAAGCGTTTTTCCAATTGCTGATGATGGCCAGCAAATCGCCGGGCTTGAGCGCGGTGCCGGGAAGACGCAATTCACGCAGAACGTTTCTGGCCAGCGATTCTTGATCACTGCGATCAAAGATTGAAAACTTCAGCGGATATCCCAGTGCCTTGGCGTGTCGCCGAAGGATCCGCACGCAATGGGCGTGAAACGTGCTGATGGTCGGTTCCGGACGGTTCTCGCCCTTTTTTTTCTTGCGCCCCGCATAGCCCAACAGTTCGCCGACACGTTCCTTCATTTCGCCGGCGGCCTTGTTGGTAAACGTCACCGCCAAAATCCGGTCAGGTGACGTTCCGTGTCGAATCAGATTGGCGATGCGAAACGTCACCACGCGAGTTTTGCCGGTACCCGCGCCGGCGAGCACCAGCAACGGGCCGGATAGGGTGTCGACGGCGTCCGCTTGCGCCGGGTTCAATCCGTGAGCCAATGAAATTCCTTTTGGGGCGAGGGTGGAATCGCTCGGTTTTATCGCAGGGCGTCTCGATCGACTACCGGATCGGCATTGCCGACACCCAGCAAGACCAAATTGCCGTTTTGCGGTTTGTTCGAATTCATCATCGTGCGACTAAATGGAATGTAGTAACACGCGAACGCACCTGACGTGGTGTTCAGAACGTAAACGACCGACGAGGCAAGTGGATTGTTGTTGCTTTGCGGCATATCGACCAGCCCTGTCACCATCATGTACTCGGCGCCTTTGCCGGTGCCCAATGCGTCGTGAACGTTGACGACGAACAGCCCTAGAAATTGGCCCATCCTGGGATACATGATCGAACACTGCAGCAATCCGGAATTGTGGTCCAGGACAAACAATCCCTCGGCGCGGTCGCTGATCAGCCCGGTCGCCATTGAGAATTTTTCACTTTTCACCGCTGCGGTTGCGTCCAGCGTCGGCATTTGCAACCCGGAGAGAACCTCACCCGGAATTTCCGGATGGTTTGACCGGCGAAGTGCTTGAGCTTGGCCGGCAAAATACGACGCGGTAAACATCGAAATCAAAGTCAGCGCAGCCATGATCGAAACCGATCGACGCCGGAAAAAAGATCGATTATCAGGTCGATTTGAGACATCAGTCATGGAATTCTGCTCCGTGCGGAAAAGGAAGAGGTGACAGGCGAGGATCCGTGCGAAAAAGGGGCAAGCGTCACATCGCGCAATTCATCGATCAAACGACCGGCGATTCTACGGGGAATTGTAGGGCAGCCGGCTGGTCTTTACGATTGCGGGCCTGACGAGATTTCATTTCCCTGCACAAATTGTCTCCCTTTGGATCGCCGAGGTCAACAAAATCGCCATGGGCATCAACGAACCCCTGAATCGAAAACTACGCATGGCCCTGGTTGGCGGCGGACAAGGCTCATTCATCGGTCGCGTCCATTCCATCGCCGCTTGCCTGGACAATCGAGCGGTTTTGACGGCTGGTGCCCTATCCAGCAACCCCGAACGGGCCAAATCGTCTGCACCCGATTACGGGATCGATCTGTCGCGTGCCTATACGAGTTACCAGGAGATGCTGGAGTCGGAGTTGCGGCTTCCCGAAGATCAACGAATCGACTTCGTCAGCATCGCCACGCCCAATCACGTGCACTTCGAAGTCGCCGAGGCTGCGGTCAAGGCCGGATTCAATGTCGTTTGCGATAAACCGATGACGTTCGATCTTGCCCAAGCCGAACAGCTTCTCGAAACCGTCAAGTCCAGTGACGTCGTCTTTGCACTTTCGCACAACTACACCGGTTACCCGATGATTCGCCAGGCCCGCGAGATGATTCTGGGCGGAGAATTGGGCGAGATCAATGCGATCCGTTCCCAGTACATCCAGGGCTGGTTGGTCACGTCGCTGGAAAATGAAGATTCGAAACAAGCGGCATGGCGAACCGATCCCAGCAAAAGTGGTGCCGCCGGCGCCTTCGGCGACATCGCGACGCACGCCTATAACCTTGGTCGCTACATGACCGGATTATTGCCTGACCAAGTCAGTTGTCACCTGCGGACCTTTGTGCCGGGGCGTCGCTTGGATGATTACGGTACCGCCGTGATCACCTACGAAAACGGCGCGATGGGAACCGTCACGGCTTCCCAAATCAGCCACGGCAGAGAAAACGATTTGGAAATCGAAATCGATGGCACCAAGGGCTCATTGCGTTGGCGCCAAGAGAATCCTAACGAAATGATCGTGCGTCAAAACGGAAAACCACACCAAATCTACACTCGCGATCCGAACGCACCCCATATGAATTCGTTAGGAAAAGCCGCGTGCCGCATTCCCTCGGGGCACCCCGAAGCGTTCTTCGAGGCGTTTGCCAATGTTTACACCGCGGCATTTGACGACATGGCAAAACGTGCCGGTGGCCAGCCATTCGACCGACGCGACTCGGTTTACACCAATTGTTATGACGGCGTTGAAGGCATGTACTTTATCCAGCAATGTGTCGCCAGCAGCCAGGAAAACGCCGCATGGTTGCCGCTAAAACATGACGCGGCGCGAAAGTAACCTTGTTCGTATCCGAACGCGTTAACGGTGGAACAGAGGCAAATGCGATGTGTTTTATGTGCTTCGTCCAGATTCAATTTTAGAGTTAACCGCGGCTTGTACGACGGACTTCCAGTCCGTCGAAATCGACACTTGTCGACGGACTAGAAGTCCGTCGTACCTCAGAATCAAACGTTGGCGGAATACCAGCCGGACCGTCGGCGATGTTCACAATCTTTGGTGACCCGTTTTGCCGACCAAAAAATCTTGACTCCAATGCATCAAGGCCCCCAAAACGTTGCAGTGATTTTGCCGGCGGCCGGCAGTGGGCGGCGCTTCGGAGGTGAAGAAAATAAATTGTTTGCACGCCTGGCGGGTTTGCCGATTTGGATGCACTCGGCAAATCGCTTGCGGGCCCATCATCGCGTTGCCAGAATCGTGATGCCGGTTGCCGCACAAGATCGGCCAAGGTTTGAAAACGAGTACGGCGAAAGTGTCCAAAAATTGAAAATAGAAATTGTCGACGGCGGTGCCGAGCGAACCGACAGCGTGCTATCGGGTCTCTGTCAAATAGGCGACGACGCTTCGATCGAATTGATTGCGATTCACGATGCGGCGCGTCCGTTGATCCGGAGCGCAGACTTGGATGCCGTGTTTGCGAAAGCTGATCAAACCGGAGCTGCGATTTTGGCAACGCCGGTCACCGCGACCGTCAAGCAATCGTTTGACGCGGGGGCGTCGTGCCGAACGATCGATCGAAGTACGCTGTGGCTCGCACAAACACCACAAGTCTTTCGAGTTCCAGTATTGAAATCCGCCTATGCACGGCACCGCGGCCGGGCTGCGACCGACGATGCCGAACTGGTCCAACGGGCCGGGATCAACGTTGCGATGGTCAGCGGTTCAGCCGACAACCTGAAAATCACTCACCCCAATGACCTGATCGTTGCCGAGGCGATCATCAAGTCCCAAAGCGAATTCCAAGATGCCTGAGCAAGACCTGATCGAAGAACTGCGTTGGCGCGGTCTGATCCACCAGATCACCGATGAACCGGAACTTGAAAAACTGTTGGCCTCTGGTCCGCAAACGGTTTACATCGGATTTGACCCGACCGCGACGTCGCTGCACGTCGGATCGATGATGCAGTTAATGATGTTGCGGCGATTTCAAAATGCCGGTCACCGGCCGATTGCTCTGGTTGGCGGAGCAACGGGGATGATCGGTGACCCGAGCGGAAAAAGTGAAGAACGCAATCTGCTTTCGGCCGAACAGTTACAATTGAATATCGCCGGTGTTGAGGCACAGATGCGTCGATTCCTGGATTTCGAAGGCGACCAGGCGGCAATCTTGTTGAACAATTTTGATTGGATGAAAGGATACAGCTATCTGGAGTTTCTCCGCGACGTGGGAAAGAATTTTCCTGTCGGCGCGATGATGGGCAAGGAATCGGTGCGTGCCAGATTGGGCAGCGACGCCGGTCTCAGCTACACCGAGTTCAGTTACATGCTGTTACAGGCATACGATTTTGCCTACCTGTGTCGCGAACATGGATGTCTGATCCAGGCCGGTGGCAGCGACCAGTGGGGCAACATCACGGCCGGTATCGATCTAACGCGCCGGATGCTTGGCAAGCAAGTCTTCGGCATCACCGCGCCACTGTTGTTGACCAGCGGCGGTCGCAAAATGGGCAAGACGGAAAGCGGTGCGGTATGGTTGGATCGAGAGAAAACCAGTCCGTATGCGTTTTACCAATACTGGATCAACGTGGCTGATGATGACGTGCTGCGGTGTCTCGCCTACCTGACCGAAATCGATCGCGAAGAATACAACTCGCTTGCCGAACAGACGGAGTCAGATCCCGGACGCAAGGTCGCACAGAAACGACTCGCCGAGTGGATGACGGAATTCGTACACGGCGCGCCCGGCTTGCAATCCGCTCTGGCAGCGAGCAAAACTCTGTTTGGCGGCGCGATCGAAGACATGGACGACGCGATGTTGAACGAGATCTTTGCCGACGTGCCCAGCGAGGAATTGTCCCGCGACCTACTGGCCGGTGATGGGCTGTGGGTCGTCGAGGCATTCCAGCAGGCCGGCCTGGCGAAAAGTGGCGGCGAGGCCCGAAGGGCGATCAAAGATGGCGGCGCCTACGTTAACAATCAGCGAGTCGCAGACATGGACCAGCGGCTAAATGAAAACGATCTAGCCAGTGAAACGGTCATGGTGTTGCGAAAGGGAAAAAAGAATTACGCGCTACTGCGATTCACCAAGTGAAGCGCCCGTCACCAATCAAGTCCGAGTTCTCGCAAGTCACTTCGAAGTTGCTTCAAGTCCCATAACAAGACGGCATCTTCAAGTGTTCCAACGGCCAGGAACCGTCCGTCACGGCTGAATTCCAATGCCGCCGCCGCCGGGTTCACCGTCGACAATTGAAGCCCTCCTGGTCCATGAAGTTGAGCCACCAATTGTTGCGTTGCAAAATCATACAAGTTGACGTGATACATTTCAGAAATCGCCATCAGTTTCATGTCATTGCTAAAAGCAACGTTTGGGTAGCCGAAGTCCCCGCGAGACATTCGAAATTTTTCATCCCAGTTTCCGACACGGTAAAAGACAACTTCTTCGGCTAGCAGAGCAACCAGCCAGTGGCCGTCGGGGGAGAACATAACGCCGGCCTGAGAGTGCTCATACTCGTTGCGTGCGACCTCCAAACCGGTTTCGTTGTCCCAGACAACCCAGTGTCGATTGTGCCAACTTCCGCATGCGGAGTACTTTCCATCAGGTGAGATTGCGATGTTGTTCATCGCGTCGCTGTCCCGCAATCCGAATCGAAGCTTACCGTCGGGAAGGTCTAGCACGGCGCCTTTACCGCGGCCGCGGCACGCGACCAAGACTGTGCTCTGCCCTTTGTCGATGCGTGCGAAGAGATCACTTGCATCCGAATGAAGTGTTTCGATATTGAAACATCGCGGTCCGCTAGCGCTGGTAGATGGTATTGGACGCTGAAAATCGATCGAGAGCAACTTGGTTTGAGTCGCAACAAGGGCTGATTCCGGTTGGGACAATAATGCAACCGAATTGACCCGTTGGCCTTTCAGCAAATCCCGCCAGGTCGTATCGGTTTCTGTGTCGTGTACTGCCAATCCGTTTCCGCCCGCGGCGATCGCCAGCATATTTCCATCGGGACTAAAGCTTAGCGATTGAATTGCGTCGACTTCGTGATGTCCAATCAATCGGATCGTTCGACATTGCTCGCGACCGACCAATCGATAGGTTGCGACTCGATGCCCGGCCGATGCAATCGTGAACCAATCACCGTCGCTGCTAAAGTGAACGC
>JAGQPO010000600.1 GCA_020426665.1 Planctomycetales bacterium | reverse complement strand
ATTTTTAGGGTATTTGCGGAACCGAGAATTTTGTGGGGAATGGGGACGGTTTGGATTAAAACGGCCGTTACCAGCAAAGCGACCAAACCGGCAATTTGCGGGTCGGGGTGCGGGTAGAATACATAGCCCAGCAGTAAAGCCAAGGGCCACGTCTGGCGCAGCGGGTGATGCCGAAGGCAAAACAGGGCCAACAGCGAAAGAACAACCGTTAGCAAGACGGCCGTTAACCAGCTTGTTTGATAATAAAAAGCCCACTGTTCGCTGAGCACACGCCCGGCGTACAGGCCTAAGGCCAGGGGGGCGATTTGAGAAATGACTTTTTGTTTTTGGGTTGCCCGCATGGGGAGGATTATAACGTGGATACAGCCAGCGTCATCCTGTTAGCTGGATGACACAGCTCGTTCTGTGGGAATGGTTTTAAATTTGTTGGTGACTGATTATTGTTGCTCGGTTTGTGGTCTGTACAGTTCCTGTGCTTGGTTCTTCTCTTCCCAGTCTTCGTAACTTTCGGAAAGTCCTTCTTCTTGACTAAGGCGAGAAGAGAGCATCAGGGCCGAAACCACAAACAGCGAAGTCAAAACTGCTAAAATCAGCCAGACAATGATCAGGATTTTCATAATGGCATATATTCAATCTGCTGCAAACTCTTCCATATTTTGCGGCGAGGTAGCTTCGATTGTATCCTATTTTGCCAAAAAGCTAAGCCCGATCGTGAAAATTGTTCATTTTTGCTGTTGATGTTTGGCTAATTCGTCTAAATTTTCTGGGAAAATGCTCATTTTTTGTGTTGGCGTGGCTCGTAAAAATCAGAAATTCTAGGAGCTGACAAGAGCAGGCGCTCAATGTTATACTTAGCCACCGATATGTATTAGTTATATTTGCAAACGGCCGTATTCAATAAACAAGATCCGCAAATCGTATCATGACAGAATCCACAACCAGGTCTCCAATCGAAGACCTCTCCCAAACTGCTTCAGATCGCAAACCTGCCAAACGGTACATCGCCGAACGGTACGAGGTTGTGAACATGCTGGAAGGCGGCATGGGGTTGGTCTATCTCTGTCGTGATCATTTCACTTCTGAACTCGTTGCTCTCAAAACATTTAGACCTGAATTTTTGTCCCATCGTGCAGCGCGGGATCTTTTCTTGCGTGAAGGGACGATGTGGGTGGAGATTGGTCGGCACCCCAACGTTGTGCAGGCGTTCCGCGTTGAGCGCGTGGGCGACGGCAGTGAAGTGTACCTGGTGTTGGAATGGATTGTGCAGCCGCAGGACAAAAAGTCTCCGTCGCTGCGCTCCTGGCTTAAACGTGGTCAGACGCTGCCTGTGGAGCAGGCAATCTTGTTTGGTTTGCATGTGGCCCGTGGTATGCGTTTTGCTACCCAGAAAATCCCTGGTCTGGTGCATCGTGATCTAAAACCAGAAAACATCCGCGTGAACGTTCAGGGGCAATACAAGATTCTTGATTTGGGGCTGGCCAAGCGATTTGAGCGTCAAACCGACTGGCGTTTTGCTGGGACTCCGGCGTATGCGTCGCCGGAACAGGCTGCCGAAACGGCCTCCGATGGAAGATCGGATCAGTATGCACTCGCATTGATTGTCTTTGAGATGCTCACTGGAAGACGTCCCTTTCGATCCGCCAGCACTCCTGAAATGCTGGAGATGCACCGAAGCTGTCGACCTCCTTCGATCAGGAAGTTTTTACCGGAAGTCGATCAGAATGTCGATGAATCTCTGCTGCAAGCGATGGACAAAGATCCCAACCGGCGATTCGAGACCTGTCTTGATTTCGCGATCGCTTTTGGCTGTCGTTTAGAAACTCCTTCACAAGACTCACCGTCCAACGATTGGGAGTCAAGCGTTGGGTTTGTCAAGAAGCGTCATTCAGGTTGGGTCGCAATGCGATCGGAAATGGTTTGGATTGCCCAGCCTGATGAATGCCAACATTGGCCTGCATGTGCGATTGTTTCGGCAAAAGGGAACGACGCTCAATTGGAGCTTCGCCTGCGTGCTGGACGCCATCATGCGACGCACGTGATGAAATTCTCTTCTTCCGAACAACGGCAATCTTGGGAGAATGAACTAAATGAAATGGCTAAGCGTGGTGCCAACGGGGAATCACTGTCGGACTGGGATCCCAACTCTCGTCTTGCAGTGCTGATCAAGGGCCGGCCCGACGCAAGGTACCAAACGCTCGGACAGTTGGAAGTTCGCGGAATGTCGCGTAGGAAGGCACATCGACAATTGGCGATGATAACCAGCATCCGTGGCGCGGACGCGTTGATAAACGTCCGAGACGAGAAAATCGTCGGTTTGAACTCGACCGAGTGGCGGTGCAGCGGGACTTTGGTCGTGGGGGTCGATGCACAGGCACGTGGGGATCTGCTGGCGAGATGGTTTGAAGCACATGTTGCCAGCCTCGGTAAGCAAATGATGATTGTGATCGCTGTATTTTTTGTGCTCACTTCCATCGGAACTGCCATCTTTTATGCAGATCGATCGGTCGGACGAGAGTCGTTTCTGGTCCCGGCGGCGATCGGCATCTCCGTGCGGCATGGCTGGCCGTTTGTCCTGGCGTTTTGGCTGGCGCGCACGGGTATTCCACAACTGGCCAAGGCAACCGCGGTTTCATTGGCAACACTTGCGATGTTACCCGTGTTTATGCTTGTTTGCGTGGCAGGACTCTGCTTGGTCAATCAAACATTACCGCGGTCAGATGATGTTCTGCCCGTCTTGTCGATCTTAGATCCGATCAACATTGCGCTGGTCATCTATTCCCTTTCGATCTCTCGAAGATTGTTCAAGGCAATTCGTTTTCTTAGCGACGCCATTCCGAGCGGTAGGAAACTGGTGTCACTAAGGCGGCGAGTCACAAAATATGTGTCGTATACGGGAACGGGACTTTACGCCATCTTCTTATGCGCATCTGTATATCTTGCTGCCCTGGATAGTGCATCACCGGGATTGCGCGAACTGCATGCTGCCATCGACAAATTCGAATCAGGAGATATCGAAGGGGCCGCCAGTAGGTTGCGAGAGCTGGTTGGTCAAACGCCATCCGCCGTGGCATACGCGGAATTGAGCCGCGTCGAACTGGCACTTGGGAATTTTGCCGCTGCGGTAGAGGCCGGGACTGCCGCAATCGAATTAGATCCGGAGCTTTCAACCGCCTATGTCAATCGGGCAGCGGGACTGGCAAAGCAAGGTCAATTTCGAGATGCGATTGCGGACTGCAATCGGGCGATACAGCTTAATCCAGAGAGTGTGATGGCCTATGTCAACCGGACTTTTTCGCATCTTAATGTGGGCGATATTGCCGCTGCTGCCGCGGATGCCGAGCGCGCACTCCAATTAGATCCCTCCCACGAGCTTGCAAAGAAAAACCGCTTCTCCGTAATGGCGGTAAGCAAAACAAATGAAGCCGCGGAGGAACTCGGTCAACGCCGATTTGATCGATGTATCAAGGCGGCCACCGAGGCGATTGAACTGAAGGATTTCACTACTGATCATGTGATCGCGATGTCCTACCTGAACCGCGCGGCAGCTTACTTAGCGACGGACCAGGCGGACAAGGCACTCGCCGACTGCAATCGTACGGTGCAACTGCAGCCTGATGACGGCAAGGGGTACGTCAACCGGACGACCGCATACATCCGATTGGAGGATCGCGAGAAAGCGATCCAGGACGCACGCCAAGCGATAGCCATGCTGCCCAATCACCCGATTGCACAGCAGAATTACGATACGCTGATGAAAGTCGACGACCTGCGAGCGATCAATCTACTTGCAAAGGCCGAGTCCGCGTTTCAACGGGGCCAAATGGAGTTGGCGGCCAAGCACGCGACGGACGCAATCAATCGCATGCCGAGTTGGGCGGGAGCGTACGCAACACGAGCCGGCATTTGGCTTGAAAGCGGCGAGTATGAAAAAGCGATCCGAGACTGTGACGTGGCCATCGATAAGGACCCGGAATGCTATCTCGCATTTTTAAATCGGTGCTCTGCCTTCGGCGCCATCGAACAATTCAATCGGGCGCTTTCGGATGCAAATTCGGCGATCTCGATTGCTCCCAATCAACCAATGGGTTACCGCTTCCGATCCATCATCTTCCGCCAACTCGGCCAACCCCAGGCGGCCGATCAAGACCTCTATCGGGCGTCGCAATTCGATCAAGGCAATTGATCCGTCACGGTGCAGGCATGAATGTACAAAATCGTTTGTGGCGCAACGATTTTTGACCACGGATAAATAGTATTTCCGTTCGGATCTTCCCTGCGTATCGGCCCTTGGATCGATCTCTTCACCCCTCATTTCGCGGCCTCGGACAGAAGAAAGCAACCTGCCTCGTCCTGTCGGAGGATTTATTTCCAAAATTTGGCCGGAGATCGAGGGCATTGGCAATGAACACTCTGGCAGAGCGTTTCACGGGTGCCGTCCGCTGGACATGTGGAGCGCGCCGACCTGGCTGAATCCGACATCCAAAAAGAGGAATACGCATGACGATCAATCTAAAAAACGCCTGTAGTTACAATCGCAGTGCGGCATCGCGAATAGGATGGATCAACAAGTTCAATCAGATCTGCCAAATTCTAAGAGAGGAGACTGATTGGGGAGCCGCGTATTTTCTGAATAGCTCGCCGCAAGAAGACGACTTTGCAACCGGCATCGGCGAGTGGCAGTATAGAAATGGATTGAGCTCCGACGGAAAGCTCGGGCCGGCAACGTGGAGAAAGCTGGAAGGAAAGACAAATTTTAGCGGAGGCATAGGGTCTGCTCCTCCGTGGCTGAGGCAGACACGCAGGAGATCACAAGGCAATCAACGTGGTCGCGATGGTGTCCAGGTTGAATATGAAACGACGATGATTGACTTGGGAGCCTACGCGATTCACCCGAGACTAATGCCAGTTCCCAAACTTGCCATGCGACTGCATCCTTTCGAAGGAAAACTGCATTTGGTTGCGGGCTCTACAAACCCACAGTGGGAACTGGAACTTCCCGCACTCATCGAGGAAAACAAAGATGTTGTGGCTGGACAGATTGAAACCGCAATCATCAGAGATTTCACAGATCTGTCTCCTACAGTCTTTCTTCAATTTGCAAACGCGGTTTGGGACAAACTGATTCATGGTCGGAATTTTTCGGCCGCTGACCTGATGAAAGAGGCATTCACGTCTGCGATTGGCGGACGTTTTCGAATCAAGGATACGCCGATTGGCGAAATTGAAGGCAGGGCCAGTCTTGACCCACTTGCCTGGGAGTATCAGTTTCAACTGTTCCCTTATCCAGTCATTGGCGTTTATTTTTCGACGCTGAACATTGAAATGTGGCGTTCGCAAGAATTTACGTTGGATTTGAGCGGACTACGTCCACTGTCCAATCTTCCAAATCCTAGGGTCTACGTGTCTGGTGATATGAGAATAACACTAGGTGTTCGACAAAACTTCCTGTCATTGCTGCTAAAAGAGATCTGCAACCGGATGATTGCTCGTGGGATCGCAGTGGAGGCTGCAACACTTTTCAGGACACTCATCAGTTTCAGCATCAGAGACGTCGCTAGGTTCATGTTGGGGCGGGGGATGGGGTACGCGGGAAATGCGGCGAGGTTTGCAGGAAGAGTCCTATTCACCGGCCCGGGAGGTATCCTCACGGCAGCTCTGATCTTGAGCGCAGCCACCACGGCTATCTCCATGGGAATTCTTCATTTGGCACACCGCGCCGGAGAGGAAGCAGGGTTGAAACATCGTTTCAATGTTGGGTTTGTAAGGGAAATTTTCGGCCGTACATCGACCACCGGAGGTTTACCACATTTCGCTCAAGCCGAAAGTAAAGGCAAGCAGTTTGCACAGAAAATGTCCTCTCAGCTTGGCAGGACCGTTGTGCGAGACAGCTTGATTAGGCTCTATGGCGTCAGCGACCCACAGCTGATCATCGAAAAAATGATGCCAGATCTCGTTCTATGAACACGAAACGGGCGAACAATAACTGGAGCAGTACTGCCGCTCGTTAGACCAAAAGTTTGATTCAACCGTATTTCCATTGACTCACCGAGATACGTCAAAAATGGACACATCGTATGTACTGATTTGTGAAGAAGGACCGATGCCCCGCACCAGTTTTCTTTTTCGTGACCTTTCGGTGCCGAAGCCGTCGGTATTCGGTCTTTCGTGCGATTGCGAGATTCTTCGCCACCTACGCTCAGAGCCTGAAAGTGAGACTTGATTGTGTTCCTGGAAGACTTCGAATTGGTCAGTCCTAGCCTGGGCCAGTCGCGACGCGTTACCGTGTTTCGGGCTGTCGACGAACGACCGTCATCTGCGCTGCCGGTTTTATATTGTGCGGACGGACAAGCATTGCATGCGTTTGCGAGCACGCTCACTGCGGCGACCCACGCTGGCAGCACGCCTCCAGTTACCCTTATCGGACCTCACAGTTACGAGGCGACACGTGCCCAAGAGTATGTCACCGGAATAGACGAACAGCGTTTCCTCGCTCACGAAAGGTTCTTTACAAACGAATTGTGTTCGTGGGCTGAGTCCCAGTTCGGAATTCGCTCACCTCGGGAATCCTGTGGTATTTTTGGCTTTTCAAACGGCTCTGCGCTGGCAATCTCAATGGCAGCTCGTCATCCTCACAGGTACGGTGCTGTGATCGCGTTTTCGGTTCCTGGCGACCCAAATCGTGTCGTTCAGCCTCCGATTGATCCAGACTCAGCGCCTCGTTATTACCTCTCAGCCGGGACACGTGAGGCCGGATTCCGGCGCACGACGAAGGCGATCTCGCAAATCCTGTTACGACAAGGAATTGAATGCCAGCACACGGAACGCGCCGCACGTCATGATCTTCGATTCTGGTGTGCGGAACTGCCGCAAGCAATTGCATGGTCGTTTTCATAAGCGATACGATCCACCTTGGCTTCAACGCGCAACCGAGCCAATTGATCGAGTTCGACCCGGCGACCGGACTACCCGGACCGCCGATTGCTGATGGAAACCAAAACAAAACACTCGACTGTGATGCTCCCCATAACATTTTCCTTGGTCAGCATTACGTATGCAACTTCTTCGCTCGCATCCAATCCTGGGATTCAAGGACGAGTACTTGAGACTGATACCGCCGGCCGGATTCTCGGACCGATTTCCGGGGCACGCGTTGAATTTGGCGTTTCCCCGCTCGTCGGCAGACGGATTCCGCTGGAACGATTCAAAGTGCCGATCGGACGACCAGAATGTTGAAAACGACTTCTTTCGGTTTGTTCAAACTCGGCGGATGAATTCTTCGGCGTAGGACCGGACTTCGCGGCCGTTCAGGACGTGGACCATGCGGAGCTGCTGGACTTGTTCGTCGCTGAAGGAAGTCAGGGGGACGTGGACGAGCGACTTGCGATGTCGTCGCGCGAGCTTGCGCCAGCCTCCACCCGGCGGCAGTGCGCTCAACAGCGCGATTTGTCGTCCGGCCGAATGCAGGCAGGCTGCGGCGATCAATCGTTCTTCCAACGTCGCGGTAAAGTCCAGCTGCGGGTCTTGCCAGATATCGGGAATCATCACCGGCGGGTACAAAAACATCGCGCCACCATAACGGGCCAGGCCGATTCCCGGACCGACCATTTCATCGGCAAAGTTTGTGGCGTAAAACGCCAGGGTCGATTCGTCTTTGTGCTCGGCAAACCAAGTCGTCCGCCAAGGGTAGTCTCGCGGATCCGATGGAGAATCAAACAGCATCACGCATGCGTCCAGCGTTCCCCTGCTGGGCGGGATGACTTTGACGTAGATCTGGCGGTCGTACCAATGCCGCAACGTGTCGCGAATATCGATTCCGTCTTTGACGCTGGTCGTAAACTTTTCGGTCCGCGCCAAATCGTTCCCTACGATCGCCTTGGCACGATCAAACACGCGCGTTCGAAAATTTTCGATGCGGTCGTCCTCGGGCGGATAACTGCATTGCGAAAACGGATTCCACTGGTATTTCCAGCGACTCTTTTCGGGTGATGATGGCTTCCGCTTTAATTCCAACGTGCGCCAATAGATCGGCGGGCCGGGTAACCGATTGACCATCGAAACCAGTTCACCATCGGGCAGTCTCGCTTGGTCGATCCCAAGTTTGACGACCTCCAATTCGACCGACGCCAGTTCGTCTTCGGGTACATTGGCGTAGGAGTATTGATTGGCCAACTGCGCGACATGCAGGGCGTATTGATCGCCCATGATCTGCTGGGCGGCGGTCACGATGGTGATCAAATCCGGGGTCATCCGCCGAGACATCAGCGACAGATTTCGAATGTACTGCAAGCACTTGGAAAGATGCAGCGGAGTGATTCGCCGAGCGAACTGTTTCAAGTCGCCGCGATAGCTTGTCCGGGCGGCGATCAACAGTTCCTTGACGCCATCCAGTTGCAAGTCTTCGTCGTTTTCCAGTTCACTTCGGGCGCGCTCATACAATCCGGTGATGTAGGGCAGCTCGCCGAACAAGAACATCAACTTGCGCGGGTCGACCGCGTAACGTCTTGGCTCCAAAACTTCATCGTGCGTCGGGAACGCGATGTGATCGGACGACTCGCTACGGTTGGCCGCCTGTTTCGAAAACAGATCGGTGTAGGCCTCGCGAATCCACGGCCAATGCAAGATACTGCAGATGCACAAGATTCGATCGAAACGAGTTTCCAGTTCGGCCAACCGCGATGCCATGTACAAGATCCGTGATCGAGTCTGGCGATCGGACGGTCGAGGCACGCTCGGCAACACCGCGGCTGCGAATCGTTCCGCGGTGACCTGGCGAACGGCAAAGGGATCCGGCATGACCGACGAGAACGGCAGAAACGGATCGGTTTCCAAGTCCACGTAGGCCCGTGGAATGTGCTCGCCCATCGCCGCCCGAATGGCCATGATGACGGGTTGGCAGGGATCGATCGGAACGTAACTGGCCGGATCCGAATCGTTGTCGTCGCTGCAATCTTCCTGGGGAGCGGTGTCAAAGGGACCGAAACTCTGTTCGAAATTCGGTGGTGCGAATTTGCTTGTGGGTTGTTGAATCACGATCGAAGGCCGCGGCAAATCCAAGATCGCCGACTCGACAGAGTCGCGAAACGATTCGGGCAAGGGAACGGCAACGCAGTCGAAATCCTGTTCCAACATCCAACGCCGTACCGTCAGAGCAAATTGCCCACTGCCGTGGATGACCGGCAAAATTGCGATTGAATCCCCCAGCCGGAGGAGCTCCGGAGGAGAGAATTTGGGCTCACTCTCTGTGTTCATGAATTCTGGGCTTGCGATCCCATGAAAATACGAATAAGTTTCGGGAATGCCGGGTGCAAATTATCGCCGTACGAAGGGCACGGATTCGTGTCGCGGTCACTTTCCCGGACCATTCGGCTTGCGGTTGCCAGCCAATTTACCAGTTATTTTTGAAACGCAGGTGTTTATTGTCACCTGCGTTTCTTTTTTTGCGCCGGCTTCATTGAACCGAAACTGGTCCTGGATGGTCCCTCGCTGACGCATTCGGGT
>JAGQPO010000599.1 GCA_020426665.1 Planctomycetales bacterium | reverse complement strand
GTCATCCAGTCCTTTCGATGGATCACGGACGCCATCTTGAAAATGATAGCGCCGGACCAACAATTCGGAACGCACGCTGGCGTATTTCGCAGAGTGCATCATCAGCGAACCGAGCCAACCCGGTTTGTCGGAAAGGCGTATCATGACGTCGACACCATCGTCGTTCCAACGTTGAACGATCCGGTCGTAAGATTGATCGATACTCCACTCCATCGGTCGGTGCACCAGAGCCTCTCGGTCCGTACTGATGGTATGCAACGGCTGGATCACATCGGTGACGTAATGAGAGAGCACACCGGCGGCGTGTGCGGCATCGCGAAACCGTTCGGCACGCAAGTATTTTTGCAGTCGTTCGTACCACTGGTGCGCGACACGTGGTGCACCGCCCCAATACCCATCGCGAACATGCAAAATGTGATTGTGGTAATCCCGAAACCGTATGTCAGGATCGACCGCACCACGCAAAAAAGCTCGATGGTAATACAACAACCAAGCCGCGAACCGCTTGCCGGCATCCGTTTGCAACATTGTCAATGCGTCAACGGCAAACCGTTGGTGCGTTCCCAAGCAGTGTGCGTTTCGAATGACCCAGTGCAATCGATTCATGATGGCGTCGTCGATTACGATGCGAAGGGTATCGAGCCGTCACGACGATCCGCGGAAACGTCGCGGCGAGCCGGCCGAATTCGCGGTCGTGGCAGACCCTGACTTTGCAACTCGGCGTCGTCGATGCGGCTAACGTGGATGTCCATTTGTGGATAGGGGATACCGATTCCGGCGAAGTCCAGTTGCCGCTTGATTTCAGCCGTCAACGATTCCTGAAGCGCCCAGTAGCTGGAGGACTTGACCCACATTCGAACCTTCCACTCGACCGCACTGTCACCGAGGTTGGCCAAGATCACCGCGGTTCCGCGTCCTTCGCCGTGGATCGTCTCGGCGGCAAAGTGATCAGCCGCGGTGTGCAGCGCGGTACGCGTCGCATCGATGTTTGCGTCATAGTCGACTCCCACAACCACTTCGATTCTTCGGTGGGCATGAAAGCTGACATTTTCAATTGTCGTCCCGCTGATCGAACTGTTGGGGATGATCAGACGTCGATTGTCGGGAGTGTCTAGTGTCGTTGTAAACAGATCGATCTCGTTTACTTTGCCCGACACCCCGGCAATGTTAACGACATCACCTACCTTGAAGGGACGAAAGACGATCATCAAAACGCCGGCGGCAAAATTGCTGAGCGTACCTTGGAACGCCAGGCCGATCGCAAAACCGGCAGCCGCCACAACGGCCGCCATTCCGCCCAGCGGAGCGCCCAATGTGCTTGCAACAGCGGCAATCAAACTGACCATCACGCTGTAGAAGATCGTCGTTCCGACGAAACGACCGAAGGTTTCGTCAACTCGCTCGCGAATCGGGCGGCTGACGATCCGCGAAAGGTACTTGGCGACGAAGTATCCGATAAAAATGACGGCCAGGCCGATGCAAGCATACAGCAGACTCGGGACCACGGACTTTTCAACGTATTGCGAGACGCCGTCGAATTCGCCGTTGATCAGTTGCCCGATCGTGTTGCCCAACGACATTTCACTTTTTGTGCCGTCCGGTGGCGTTTCCATCGCCACAACGCCTGCCTCAGCCAACAACATCACGATTCTTCCTTGAATGACGGGAGGGTGTCTAGTGCTACGTCAATTCTTGATTTTTGGGT
>JAGQPO010000598.1 GCA_020426665.1 Planctomycetales bacterium | reverse complement strand
ATGCCTTATTTGAAGGAGGCAGTCGATTCGATCGTTGCGCAGACCTACGAGCATTGGAAAATGATCATCGTCAACGATGGGTCGACCGATGATTCCGGCGCCTACCTGGATTCACTGGACGACGACCGAATCATTGTCCTGCACCAGGAAAATGCGGGCACGGCCGTCGCGTCCAATCGCGGGTTGGAATTGTGCGACACCAAGTTTCTGGCGCGGATGGATTCCGATGACGTGACCGACCCGACGCGGTTAGCGAAACAAGTTGCGTTCTTGAATGATCACCCCGAGGTCGGATTGGTCGGCTCGCAGATTGTTCCTCGGGGGGCAAAAAAAGCAGGCCGAGTGATTCCGCTGGCGACCGATCATGAGACGATCTACAGCCAACTTCGCAAGGGCCAACATGCGATGTGCCACCCGACGATCTTGATGAGAACGGATCTCTTGAAAGGGATTGGCGGCTATTGGAAACAACACGGCATGTTCGACGCCTGGGACATGTTCCTTCGGATGGGTGAAGTCGGTCAATTGGCCAACCTTCCCGAACCCCTGCTGGAGTATCGGATCCACACCGGAAGCATCAACGGTCGGCACATGCAAAAGTTGCAGGCGAGCATCGAGTTTGCCTGCGAATTGGCACGCCGGCGCGAACACGGCCTTCCTGCGATCAAGTACGAGGACTATTTCAAGCAACGTGAAAAGGTCGGTCTGCTTCGCAAGTTGAAGAAAAAAATGAGCGTCTACGCTCTGCTACAGTATCGACTCGCATCGATCGACATGCTGGGCGGCCACCGAATTCGCGGTTTAGCTCGGCTCGTCTGGTCCAGCCTGTGTTCTCCCGCCAGGACAACACACCGACTGCTTCGCCAAGTCAAGCTGGCGTGAGCAATGACACGGTATGTTACCGGACATTCCGAGGACGTTTTTGCCGACCTCGGAGAGTTTGGCGACAGGCTTTGAGAATAATGGAAACGCTCTAACGTTTCTTCGGCTTTGCTTTGTACGTTGCTCCGTTGTCTGGCGGCATCGATTGGTGCCAGGCCGTCAATTGGTTCTTAAGCTCCGTCACCAGATCCGGGTGCCCATCGGCAACGTTCGTCGTCTCGCCGCGATCTGTCTCCATGTCGTACAGCTCAGCTTCGCTGCCGTCGTATTCGCACAGCAATTTCCATTTGCCTGATCGCATCGCCAAGTCTGGAAGATTATCGTCGCCGTAGAAGCTGTCGCGGTCCGGCGGCCGTCGAAAGAAGATCGGTGCCTGTCGCGAGCCGCTCTTGCCGGAAATGTTGCCCAACAGAGTTCCGACCAACGGTTCGCCGTCGAACGATGTTCCCGCAGGCTTTGTCGTCCCGGTGATTTCCAAGATCGTCGGTGCCAGGTCGATGGCGGCGAACACGGAATCGCGGTCCACGTGGTTGTTCTTGCCGAGCAACCCAGGCCCCCAGGCGATCAACGAGGAACGTACACCACCTTCGTACAATTGCGTTTTGAATCCACGAAACGGACCAGCCGACCCGGCGCCTTGCTCGGGGCCGTTGTCCGAACAGACCAGAACCAGCGTGTTGTCGCGCAATTGATCATCTTCACGAATCAGATCAAAAAGCTTTCCAAGCTGACGGTCCATTTCTTGCAGCACACTGTGGTACAGTCCGCGCTTACCGTCGGCCCATTTATCGACCGGCGGCCAGAACGGGCTGTGAACATCGTCGGGCCACAGGTTCACATAGAACGGCTTCCCCGCATGCTTTGATTCTTGGATGAAGGGAATCGCGGCGTCGATAAATCCGCCCGTGATTTCACTTCTTAACATCCACTTGTAACCGTCACCGAGTCGCTCGGCGTCTTGCCATATCTTACCCGGCTCTTTCTGGCCGGGACGCAAAACCAGTGGCAACAGTTTCGGCCCCATACCTTCGAAGTTGGTCAGCGAACGATCAAATCCGTAATCGGAAATCGGCGGCGCCTCGTCGACATCACGTTGCCCGCCCATGTGCCATTTACCGAAATGACCTGTCGCGTATCCCGCCTGCTGTAGTGATCGGGCCAACATTGGTGCGGCGGGGTCCAGCCACTGCGCCATGCCGCGCTCGTTGTTGTTGGCACGGTTATTTAAAAACGACGTGATCCGCCAACGCTGGGGATATTGCCCCGTTGAGATCGCGGTGCGTGAAGGAGAACAGATCGGTGAATTGACATAGAACTGTTCAAAGCGAATCCCTTCCTTTGCCAATCGATCGATCTGTGGTGTGCTGGCATCCTGGTTACCAAAGCAGGAAAAATCCCCCCACCCCATGTCGTCAATGAAGACCA
>JAGQPO010000597.1 GCA_020426665.1 Planctomycetales bacterium | reverse complement strand
CGCCGGAGAATTCACCACATAGGATGTAACCGCCAGCCATGTGTAAATTGCCTTTGTGTTTGCCAGAACGATATTGTATGGGCCGTCCGACGGGGGTGAACTACTTGAGGTAAACATCCGCTGGACTACTGATAATGGAAACCACCCAATAGTACGGGCGCCTGGTGGGGTTGTCAATGCACCCTCCCTTGAATTAAGGTGATGCTATCAACTGACTTTGGCTTTTTTGGGGGGGGCTCGCATGTCGCTTGAGCGGTACAGGACCTGTCTTGGATTCTTGAATTTGCCGGCAAATGAGCTGGAATGGTTCCCAAGGTGGATGAAAGCGTACGCCGAGTTTCCGAGTGTGGTTAGCGCACGAGGCATGTCATCGGAACACTGCGTGACACGTGAATTGGTCATTGAATTCTTGCAGAGTTTGCGGGACCGAAAGATCGAGGCATGGAGGCGGTTGCAGGCGGCACGGGCAATTGAGATTTATCAGGGAACAGTCCTTCAAACGAGCGAAGTCGACTTTCGACCGATCCGCCAAACGCTTCAGCGGCTCGCACGAATCGAGTCGAATGCGTCATCGGGAATGGGCGATCATGATCCGAATCTTGTTCCCGGAGAGGGAAACGACGGACTGATCGATCAAGACGAACCGGAGTGTATTCAAAGGCTTCGTTCAACCATGCGGCGGTTGCATCACCCCAAAAGCACGGAGGATACGTATGTTGGCCAAGTTAAGAAGTTCATTCGCCATCTGGACGACGATCGCCTGGAAAGATACGGCGAGCCCGAGATAGGCGATTTTCTGACCGATATTGCGATCGAAGGAAACGTCGCTGCGGGCACTCAAAACCAGGCTCTGTGCGCGATTTTGTACTTTTACGAAAAAGTGCTGGGACGAAATCTGCATTTCATCAATTCAGTCCGAGCGAAGGCCAGTGAGTATCGCCCGGTTGTTTTGACCAAGAGCGAAATTGCGGAGTTGTTTCCATTTGTCTCGGGCGTCTATCGGTTGATGTTCTTGCTGATGTACGGAGGCGGGTTGCGGCACCGAGAGTGCCGAAAACTGCGAGTCAAGGATTTGTGTATCGAGAGTGGGCAAATCCTGGTTCGTGACGGCAAGGGGATGAAGGATCGGGTTACGGTGTTACCGAAGAACGCAACATCCTTACTTCAGCAACAAATCGCGAACGTGCGAGCACAGCATCAATGCGATCTGAGTGATGGGTTCGGCGAGGTCTACATGCCGTACGCCCTGGCGAGAAAATACCCGAGCGCGCAGCGCGACCTTGGGTGGCAATACCTGTTCCCTTCCGTCAAGCTCTCGAGGGACCCTCGCAGTGGACGAACGCGTCGTCACCATCTAAACGAAAAGACGTTTCCGACGCGATTCAAGGCGGCATTGGTCAGAACCGAAATTGTAAAAAACGCCGTTCCACATACGCTTCGCCACAGTTTCGCAACGCACATGCTGGAGGATGGTGCAGACATTCGCACAGTACAGGAATTACTCGGGCACAAGGACGTCAAAACCACGATGATTTACACGCACGTGATGAATCGTCCAGGGTTGGCGGTGACCAGTCCGTCGGACGCGCTGGGTTTGGTTTGACAGCGGCCATCTGTCATTGCGTTGGTTGCTGATTGACAAATGACAAATGACAGATAACTAATGACAAATTTAGCGGACTCAGCAATCGCAGCTTGTGCAAATCGAATCAGCTTCAGGGCGCAAAAACTGTAAGGCCTCCAAGGCGATGAATGCCCGCTCGGCAAACCCGGAAGTAAAGGGTCACGCAGGCTACGTTAGGGTCAGGGATTTTGAAGTTGTGATCTTGTGCTGACACTCTGCTAAAGACGCGGAAAATCGGTCGTGAC
>JAGQPO010000596.1 GCA_020426665.1 Planctomycetales bacterium | reverse complement strand
CAAATCATTACCGTTGAACTGAGCACGAGCGGTAACTCGATTACCGGTGCTGACGCCGTCGCCACGTTCAACTTGTCCGACGACGCGGCAACCGTTGCGGCGTCCATCAAGGCTGCGTTGTCTTTGATCGGTATCGGAGCTTACGATGATCCGGCACCGTTGCCCGGCCGCGCCGGATTGTTGATCAACGGCACCACCGTCACATCGCTGAATGATCCGTTGACCGTGATCACCGAGTCGGGTGGTTTGGTCACGCTGCCCGACGGATTAGGTCTGATCGACGGTGAAACCATGACCATCGCCGACGGACGGGGTGGATCATTCGTCGTCGAGTTCAACACAACCGGTGTCCTGTCCGCAGGGTCCGACCTGGTGGTTCTGTACTCGACCGCGGAGTTCGCGACGACGATCGCATCCGAACTGGTGTCCGTGTTGCGTGCCGCCGAGCTGGGGGCAACCGACAACGGAGATGGATCTGTTTCGTTGACGACCGTTGCGACGGGGACATCGATTGCTCCGCTTTCGTTCTTCGTCGTCTCGCCGACTGAGATCATTGCTCCAGACGCCGATCAATTGATCGATGGCGAAACGTTGACCTTGACCGTCGGCGGAACCGATGTCGTCGTGGAATTCAACACCAGCGGAGTTGCGAGTCCGGGTTCGGACTATGTCATTCCGTTCATCGGAATCGAAACGGCTGCGACGCTCGTTACGAATTTGGAAACGATGCTTCGCGCCGACGGGTATGCGGTCACCGCCGACGGCAACACATTGAGATTGTCCAACAGCAATTCGGTGGGCGTCCAAGAATTGCCCGACGTTCCCGGCGACTTCGACGTGCATTTGGCGGCTCCGTTCAACGAGAGCGAGCAAACATTGCGTGTCATCGCGTTTGCGACAAGTGAAGGCAGTTTCACCGTTGCCGCCGGATTCACCGGGACGATGACGCTGGATACCGCAACCGGTGGATTGCTGTCCTTCGACTTCGTCGGCGGTGCATTCACCAGCGGTACCTATCAACCGGCGATCGATTACAACGAACTGACGCCGTTCCCGGCGACGGAATTGTTTACCTACGGAATCTCCGATGATGGTCAAACAACGCTGCCGGTTCTCGGCAACACGTTGACGCTCGGGGAAGAAGTCAGTGCCAAACATGCAACCGTCACGATCAGCGTCCGACCGGCAAACGATCATCCGTTTATTGTCAATTTGGACCAGGTCGATGTGCCGGAAGACCCGCCGGGCGGGCAAACCACGCTCACCGGAGTCTTCACGACCGTTCTGCCGGGGCCGGCGACTGCCCAGGACGAACAGATCAGTCAAGCACGTCCGACGGTGACCAACATCTTGGCTACCGACCCCGACAGCGTCATGGCACAATTGCCGGTGGTGACACCGACAGGTGGTTTGACCGTGTTCCCGAACGTTGATGCGGTCGGGCAAGTCATTTACGTGTTTACATTCACCGATGACGATCCGACCGACCCCAAATCAACTGACGTTACGGTCACGGTCACCGTCCGGCCGGTGAATGACCCGCCACGGTTTGATCCAAATGTCACTGGTACCTCCGACAGTAACGGCCCGGACGACATTTATCAGGTTGCCGAAGTCACCGACCCGGTAACCGGCGAGATCATCGACGGTACGATCACTTACACGTTGCGTGAGGACAATTCCCAGCCGGTTGGTCAGCCTGCCGCACCGTACTTTATTCCGCTTCGTCGTGACCCGTTGGTCAGTGGTTACAACCGCGTCGGATTGCTGGACGTCTTCGTGGTCGGTCCCGCAAACGAATCCGACCCGACCAGCCCCGGCGGAAACCAAACCTTGTTCCTGGGGTCTGTCCCGCCACGATCCGATTTGGGCGGAACGTTGACATTGGGTGTCGATTCGTTCGGCAATCCCGGCGTGTTCTACGTTCCACCGGTGAACTACAACCGTGACATCGGCGGCGTCGATTCGTTCACCTACAGCGTGATCGACGATGGCACGACGACGATCAATGGTGTGGTGACGCCGGATCCGCAATCGGCAACCAACGTCGTCGAATTGGTGCTGACGCCGGTCAACGATCGACCCCAATTCCAAGTCAACCTGTTGCCGGTCGATTTCAACGACCCCAACAGCCCGTTGCAAAAAATCGAAACGGTTGAAGACAGTACGACCACGACGATCGAGAACTTTGCATTCAGCATCGAGCCGGCTCCGCCATCAAACGCTTTTGACGAAGTCAACGTGATCACCGGCCAAGCCGTCCAGTTCAGCGTGACTCCGTTATCGTTTGCGGCTGGTCAATCAAGTGATTTCTTCAGCGTTTTCCCATCGGTGACGCCGGAGGGAACGCTCAGCTTCCGGCCCGCACCGGATGTGTTCGGGTCGTTCGATTTCCAAGTCGTCCTAGTCGACAATGGGCCTAACGACCCATCACGTGGCGACTTGAATACGTCGTTGCCGGTGACGATCACCATCGATGTGCTGCCGATCAATGATCCGCCGGTCGTCCGTACCGATGTTGATCCGCTGTCCTTTACGATCAACGAAGACACGACATTGGATATCTTCAGCCGTGGAGTCGGAAACGATCGCGGATTGTTGGATGTCTTTGCCGTTGGGCCGGCCAACGAAGCGATGAATTTGACACCGGGTGGCAATCAAAACGTGTACCTGAAAGAACCAACGCCGGTGCAAACCGCTTTCGGCGGAACGATCACCCAGATTCGCGAGAACGGCGTGTTGACCGGTTTGCGTTACACTCCGCGAACGAACTTTGTGGGAACCGACTCGTTTATTTACACCGTGACCGATGACGGTACCACCGTCGATTTCGGCACCAGCGGAGCCGAGCGTTCCGATCCCCGAATCGCTTCCAACACGGTCTCCATTCACGTTTCTCCGGTAAACAACCCGCCACAGTACAGTGGTCCGGCCAATGTGACGGTACTGGAGGATGCGGGAACCGTTACGATTGACAACTGGGCAACGAACGTTCTGGCAGGTCCACAAACGGCGATCGACGAACTTGCAAGCCAAGGTCTGTTCTTCACCGTAACGCAACTCACCGGTGATCCGAACCTGTTCGCCACGGCACCGATTGCCGTGATCGACAGCAGTACCAAGAGTGCAAAACTGCAATTCGAACCGGCCGGGGACGCCAACGGCACCGCAACCTTCGAGGTCCAATTGTTTGACGTGCCGACCGACGGTACCACCCAACAATCGACCGCGCCACGAACGTTCACTCTTCGTGTCAATGCGGTCAACGACCCGCCGACATTCGACCGTGCCGCCAACCCGGTGGTCGTTTTGGAAGACAGCGGTCCGTATTCCAATGTTTGGGCAACCAACATCAGTCCCGGTCCTGCGGACGAAGTCGCCGCCGGCCAGACCGTACGGTTCCAAGTCGTGACCCCGGCCAACAAGCAAGGCCTGTTCCAACAGTTGCCGCAAATCGCGGACGACGGAATCTTGCGTTTCATTCCAGCGGCCAATGCCAATGGTTCGGTGGACTTGACTGTCACGGCAATTGATTCACTGGGAGGTACCAGTGCTCAACAATTGCTGCATCTGGACATCACCGCGGTTAACGATCAACCGGTCGCTGTAAGCGATAGCGTGTCGACGGACGAAGATTCCGTGTTGACGATTGCTTCGTCGCAGTTGTTGGCCAACGACATTGACCCGGACATCAACAACCCGGGTGATACGTTGACGGTCGTGATGAACGCCGAAGGATTCTCGTTAACCGGTGCCCGTGTCAGTTACAACCAGGCGACCGGCCAGATCACGTACGATCCGTCGACATCGATTGCGTTGCAAGCTTTGGCGCAATCCGAAACGGCTGTTGATTCCTTCACCTATCGAGTTGTTGACTCGCAAGGCGTGCAAAGCAACATCGTGACCGTCGCCGTGACCGTCGGCGGGATCAACGATGCCCCGGCTGCCCTGCCCGATAATCCGACCCTAAACCCGAACGGTCCTACCGTCATTGAAGTGTTGGCCAATGACTCGGACGTCGATGGTGATATCATCCCGACATCGATCGAAATCACACTGCAACCGGCATTCGGTTCATTGTCGATCGACAGCCAGGGCGTGATCACCTTTACCGCCTTCCAAAGCTTTGCCCTGGAAGACGTGTTCCGCTACCGTGTTGCCGATGAAACCGGCGAGTACAGTGCCGAGGCGTTGGTGACGATTCAAGCCAACGCGGCTCCGGTTGCCCGTGACGACCAGGCCGGAACGTTCTTGGACGAAACGATCAGTATCAACGTTGTTGCGAACGACTTTGATCCTGATCCGGAACCAGGGGCTCCCAACGGCGGATTGGTTTATTCGTCAATCCGAATCGTGGATGCGGCACGCAGCGGTGAAGCGGTTCCACTGGGTGACGGTACGATTCGATACATCCCCGGCGATGGATTCTTGGGGATCGATTCGTTCACCTACACGATCGAAGATTCCGCCGGTCGCGTCAGCAGTCCCGGAACCGTCCAGGTTCAAGTCGTCGGCAGCCGATTGCAGAACCCGGATCTGCACCCCGACGTCAATGACGACGGTAACATCTCGCCGATCGACGCATTGTTGGTAATCAACCGTCTGGCTCGCGCCGGAACGGGAAGTGTTCCGGTGGATAACAACGATGCCGGTCCGCCTTATTACGACGTCAACGGTGACCAGCAGATCACGCCTCTGGATGCCCTTGAGGTGATCAATGAACTGGCACGTCGGCAAGCGAGTGCGGCTCAGGGCGAAGGAGAATTGGCCGTCCTCGACCAGATCTCCAGCGACATTTCGTCGCCGGTTTCTAGCGAGGTTCTTGGTTTCATTGACCTGATTGCCAACGACCGCGACGATGACGACGATGACGATCGGCTGAGTGCTACCGATATCGCTTTCGGAGACCTGCTGTAACAGTGTGCGGGGCCTGCTCTGTCAGGCCTGTCGACTCCACTAACATGACCTCTTTCACACCCCACGTGAAAGAGGTCATGTTGTTTACAGGTTGTTGCGTTTCCGCGGGTGGATCACATGACGCGGACGCATGTTGGATGCGTTACAATCAGAACATGATCACCCTGAGAAACCTGATTCTGATATTCGGCGTTGCTGCGGCGTCGACACTCGCCTCGGCAGTAGAAAACACGACGATCGACTTTTCTCGTGAGATTCAGCCGATCCTCTCCGACAAGTGCTTCATTTGTCACGGTCCAGACACCGAAGATGCTGACTCGTTGCGGTTGGACTCGTTCGAAATGGCAACACAGGATCGTGGCGGATACAGCGCAATCGACACCGATGCCCCCGACAAAAGTGAATTGGTGCGAAGGATCGTTTCAAAAGACGACCCCATGCCGCCGGTCGACGCGGAAAAACAACTTACCGATTCCGAACGTGAACTGTTATCGCGGTGGGTCGCACAGGGTGGCAAGTATTCACAGCACTGGGCCTTTGTTCCGCCAAAAAAACGCACGCCTGACATCACCGATTTGTCGGTTTCCGTTGATGTCCATGGCGTGATCGATCTGTTCGTGGCAAAGAAGCAACAGGCAAACGGCGTCTCATTCGCACCGACTGCTGAGCGTGCAACACTTGCCCGGCGAGCTTCGTTGGTGCTGTGTGGGTTGCCTCCCGAGCCAGATGAGCTGTCGGATTTCTTGGCCGACGATCGAGAAGACGCCTACGAGCGGTACGTTGAAAAATTGCTCGGCAAATCCAGTTTCGGGGAACACCAGGCTCGTCACTGGCTGGATGCCGTGCGATACGGAGACACACATGGTCTGCACCTGGACAATCGCCGCGGAGTTTATCCCTATCGTGACTGGGTTGTGATGGCACTCAATGAAAACATGCCGTTGGATGATTTCATCACCTGGCAATTGGCCGGTGATCTATTGCCCGATCCGACGATGCCCCAAAAAGTCGCTTCCGGCTACGTTCGTATGAACCCGACCAGCGGAGAAGGCGGTGCGATCGAGTCGGAGTACCAAGCCAAGAATAACTTTGATCGAACCGAGAACATCGGTTCGGTGTTGTTGGGGATGACTCTGACATGCGCACGTTGTCACTCGCACAAATATGACCCGGTGCCGCAAACCGAGTACTACCGTTTGATGGCGTTTTTCAACAGCACATCCGAGCCGGCACTGGATCAAAACAAGTATGATTATGGTCCGACAACCAAAGCGCCGACCGATCCGCAGGGATGGGCCCGTTGGATGGAACTTGATCAACGGCGTATCGATCTTTTAAAGGCTGCGGCGGCAATCGAGTCGAATTCAAGCGACGAAGTCGAGAGCCGGCGTCAATCCGGTGACCGAGTACGACTGGAACGCATCGCGGACCCCAACGGACCGTTCGCTTCGCATTCCATCCAAGCCGATGCGGCCAAGCTGGTCGCGGATTTCCAATCATTGGAAGAAGGGTTCACGACAACTCTTGTTGCCCAAGACTTGCCGACGCCCAGAGAAACACGGGTGCTCCGCCGAGGTGAATACGATCAACCGATCGGTGATCCGCTGCAGGTCGGTGTCTTGTCGGCGATGGGCACCCTGTCCGACACGGCGCCCCGCAATCGATTGGGATTGGCCCAGTGGCTGACATCACGCGACCATCCGACGGTGGCAAGGGTGATGATCAACCGGATTTGGCAACAAACATTCGGTCACGGCCTTGTGCGTACACCCGAAGATTTCGGATTGCAAGGAGAGTACCCGACACATCCCGATCTGTTGGATTGGTTGGCGGTTGAACTACAAGAGAGCGGTTGGGATTTGAAACACATGTTGCGGCTGATGGTCACCAGCCGAACATTCAAGCAAAGTTCCGCTTGGCGAGCCGATGTCGACGATCCCGAGAATCGGCTGTGGACTCGCGGGCCCAGTTTTAGGTTGGACGCCGAGGTGATTCGGGACGTGGCGCTGTGGGCCGCCGGATTGCTGGATCCGCAAATGGGAGGCGAGGGCGTCAAACCGTATCAGCCCGACGGCATGTGGAGGGCACTGGCACATCCGGCCAGTAATACCAAGAGTTACGAACGTGATAGCGGTCAACGTTTGTATCGCCGCAGTTTGTACGTGTATTGGAAACGGACCAGTCCCCACCCCATGATGACATTGTTTGATGCACCTGATCGCGAAACCAGTTGCGTCCGACGGTCCCGTACCAGCACCGCACTCCAATCGCTGGCGATGTTGAATGAAACTCAACGGATCGAGATGGCCAGGATGCTTGCCGAGAGGTTGATTCACGATGCTGACGACAACGATTCGCGACTCGATCTGCTTTATCGCCTGATCGCTTCACGGAGTCCGACGCCGACCGAGGAAAACGCTTGCGGCCGGTTGTTGGAAAAATTGACGGAGCGTTATCGCGAATCACCCGATGATGCAGTGACGTTGTTGGCTACTGGTGACATGGCCCGAGATGAAGGTTTGGACGTGGCTCTGCATGCCGCATGGACGCAAGTTGCCTTGACCGTGTTGGCCAGTGATCTGGCGATCCTCGTATATTGAGAAATAAGGTTGCGTGATGATTTCCAAAGATTCCGCCCGCCACCAACAATTGATGACGACTCGCCGGCAACTTTTTGGGCGTGCCGCACTTGGGCTTGGAACGGCTTCGTTGGCCAATCTGATGCGGGATGATTTACATGCGGCGGGCCTTCCAAAGCCAGTCGCGGGCGGCGGGTTGCACCATGCGCCGACGGCCAAACGCGTGATTTATTTGTTCATGAGCGGCGGTCCCAGCCAGCATGAC
>JAGQPO010000595.1 GCA_020426665.1 Planctomycetales bacterium | reverse complement strand
GCCTGTTGTTCGTTCCATTGATTGATCGCACTTCGAGTCGCCAGCACCAATCCGACAACCACGACGACGGCAATCAACGATTTGGCGATCCGTTTGACATTCGCATTCATTCGGCTTCCGGATAACGGATGGCTTCCTTTCGCAACCGCACCTTCCACTTCTTGACGACTTCTTCGCGGCGAGCGACGACTTCTTCTTCCGGCCTAAAGAACAATGTCGTTCCACTGATGTCACGTAAATGCTCCGCCGCTAAAACGCGAACGGGCAAAGAACCCGATTCCAAAGCGGCTACCAATTCCGCATCACCGCCAGTCTTTAATTGATCTTGAGTGTACCCGGTCAGCAAGCGAAACATTATATCGCCGTCGACCACATCCATCGCTCCATCTTGACCGGCAAGTGCCGTCCGCACCGCTGCGGCATCGACCACCGAACGATCGACCAACTCGCGAACGGCGTCCAGATGCGATGACCAATACAGCCGTTGCTTGGGATTACTAAACAATCCGTCGACTCCGAAATACGCCGCAGCGTCGCCCATCGCCAACATCGTCTTACCAGCCAACGCGGCAACTTCGTTTCGACGAAATCCGAGTGCAACACGCAGCGAAAGTGCAAGCGATCCCGATCCATCGGTACGAACCAATTCCAGCAGATCGGATGCGGCTTCGGACTCAAGTGTTCCGGTGTCGACCTCGGGGTCCAACCAGCTCGGCAATTGCGCCGGCTTGGTCGCCTCCGTCGCGGCGGCATCGCCAGACGCGTTGACGTTGATCTCCACCTGCGAACCGGCTGGTATCTCAGCTGCGCCGCTCGAATGCGTGATTGCAAAGTCGCCCGAAACGGCGGTTAACACCACCGTTGTGGTATGGTTTTGGGGAACCATCGGATCACTTCCCAGCGTACGACCTTTGATCACATCGTATGCCAGGACTGCATCATTGGATTCTGTTTCGGCAATCATCGTCCAATCGCCGGTCATCATTTGGATGCTACTTCCGGGAACCTTTAACCGGACGATGCCCTTTCCGTAGTCGACTTCAAAGTTGACACTCTGGTCACCTTGAATCCAACGCACAATCGTAGGTCCGACCAACGTTTGTGTGCGTCCATCGTCGCCCGCCAACGCAAACTCACTACGGAATTCGGGCGCACAGACAACTGCCTGGTTCGCGTTGACTGCAGAATCGACGGCCAATAATGTCCAATCCGCATCGCCATCGCGAACCGCGACCAATGCCTTGTCGGAGACTAATTTTGCGATCGCCACTGCGTTTCCTGCCGCATCAGGTTTCACGGGTTCCGACGCAGCGATCTTTTCCGGTTCGGAGTCATCGGCTTTGACCGCCTCCATCGGCGTCTTTTCGGGTGACATGCTTTCTGGCAACGACGCGATCCGTTCATCGGACACGCCGGGCGGAAGCGGTGGCGCATCGGAATCTTCCATTTCGATTTCGATCGCGGGAGCAACGTCAACACCACTCTCTGCCGTGGGCTTTTGAGGCGTCAAATCAGTTGCCACCTCGGGAAGCGACGATTCGGACAACTCGGCGGCCGAGCTTGGCTCTGGCACCTCGGCGACGGGCTCAGGAGCCGGCAACATCTCCGGCGTCACCTCTGCCGATTCAATGACTTCGTCCGCGACGACTTCCGCCTCTCCGATGCTGGCCAGTTTGTCTTCCGCAATCGACGAACCAGCGTTTGATTCCACCGCATCGCCATCGGTTGCGACTTCCGAGTCAATCAATTCGGCGTCGCTTGCAAAGTCCACCTTTTCCGCAACCTTTGGACCCATCAACGGAGCAAAGATCTTGAAGATTGCGAAGATCAAAACGACGACCAATGCCAAAGAGATCAGCCACGGCGCGACACGGGATGCTCGCGATTTACCGTCGACGAAATCGGATCTGCCGACGCGTCGTCCCGATGGCTCGGCATCCAATACCGATGAACCATCCAACGCCGTCGCCGGATCGGCGAATTGGTGTGACTGTTCGCGAAACTTAGTCACGGCTTGAAAGACACCGCTATCGTCGACACCAACCGGCTTGACGCCGCCAGGCCCTTGCGCGGCCGAGCCCAACACCGCCGGCTCGGATTCCCAATCGCCTCCAGCATCACCACCGGCAAACGGTGCCTCTGTTTGATTGTCCGATACTCCGTCGTCCGGCTCGATTGTCACGCCCGAGGTATCGGTAAGTTCAATTCCCGAAAATCGAGGCCCGATGCCTCCCGCAATCGGTGACGTCGCGCCGGCACCTAGCCGACCCGCGATCGGCCCAATCTGACTCTCAACGATGTTTCCGTTCTTATCAACCATCGCCAGGATCCGTTCACGCAGTCGATCGGATACCTCAGCCGGTCGCCCCAACACCAATGTCAAGATCTGGTGACAGGCCGCCGCTTCGGCAAGATGGGGCAACGATTCAAGGCATGCTTTTTCAATCTCCGCGATCTGCTCCGGCGACAGAGTACTATCCAGATAATTGCTCATCATGTTCGGCTCCTCGATCGGATGGACCGAATCGGGAGCCGGCGCGGAAAGCGAAGAATCTTTCAACGAGCCGCGAATGCGCTGAACCAGTTGAGTCGCAAATCCACTTTGCTCAACCTTTTGCCTCAGCAGCTCGGCATCCTGCGGTTCCAGAGTGTCGTCCAAGTAAGCCAGCAGCGTTCGTAACGTTAGTCGCATCGTTTCTGTACCGATAAACGGAAAATGGGGCGTTATCGGTTAGTGGCGCGAACAGAGGGAATCCGTGCAACAAAACACAAAAAAATCACGGGCCCGAATGCGGCGGCGAGGGACTCCATCTCAGGCCAGCACGTTCGTGATCGGCACGTTGGTCGCCAGTGCGGCAATCAACACCAACAACAAGATCCCCAGCCAAATCAAAACAGAAACAGAACTGAGTAACCAAAACTGATTCAGACTGCGGGCCGCCGTCAGTGCCGCTACCGCAGACCCAGATTGCGCGGCGGCCTTCAATTTCGTTGCCGCTTGAATTGCCATCACCCCGGCAATCGCGGCAACACCACTGACGGAGATTCGAATCGCAGCGGACATCGTATCCGACTTCAATTTACGCCCACCTTGGTTCAACGCCACGATCTGGCCGACCATAAAAATGGCGGCGATGATTAACAGAGAAACACCGAACGCAAGGATCAGCGAATGGTGCTTGGCCAACTCCGAAGCCAACGCTCCGGCCGCCGCCGGACTTTCTTCGCTCGCCACACTGGACACGACCGTCGCCCCGCCGCCCGACGGGGCCCCACCAAACAGTTCAGGGATCGCCTGGCCGGCCGGCTGCCAGGCCTGCATCCCGGTTTTCCAAACCAGTGAATCCTTCTTCAAAATCTTGGCCTCGGCAAACAATCGGATCTGGTCCATCGAGACCGGTCCTTGTTTTTCGCCATTGACATGCGCGTACCACTGGGCGGTAGCGTTTTCGTTGGGAGTCGGCGCGGCGCCGTCATTGTCTCCATCCATGCCGCCGGCAAAACCGCTGCTGCCCGGCGGAACCATCGACGACGAAGCAGCCATGTCACCGGCCATCGATCCACTCGCGACCGCACGTGGAAAGAAATTTCCAAACTCGTCCGCCTTTGTCCAGCTCAGTCCGTCCCCGGACAGTTCATGCATCCGCGTGACCTGCCCCCTGCGGACCATGTCCTTGACCTTGTCGGGGGTCAGCGGTCCGATCGTCCGGCCGCGGAATCGGATGAACACACGTTCGAATTCAGTCATGCGAATTAGTTCGGAAACAAGAAGAGTGGTCGCCCGGGCACCTGAAAGATCGGGTTGGGCGTCAATTGAATGTGACCTTGTTGTGATTTACCGACCGCCAATAACGATGTCTCGGCGTCACCCTCGCGCGACGGAGCGGCAACATACAAAGTTCCGTCCGCCAAAGTTCCATCACCGCCCGATTCGTCGGAACGCAAATGATACTCGATTTGACCGCCCGGTGACCTTGACAAAAAACCGATCCACTTCAAACGATGCGAAGCGATCTTTTCGTAGTCTTCCAACGGGGCTGCGAAACGCTGGTACGCCACTTTTAACTCCGATGAGACCGTCCCGTACACCTCGGGGTTGATCTCGTTGTTCTTCGGCCGCGACTGGTACCACTGGTCACGTACTTCGCTGCGGCGGGTCAGCATTTGCATGCTGCGGGGAACCATCATCCGGAATCGTTCGCTGCCTTTTGCCGCGGTATCAAGCAACTGGAAAACCAACCATTCCTTGATGACTCCGTCCAATTCGGACCGCTTCATGACGTCGCTGATTTCTTTGATGAATGTCTGCTCCCACCGCTGGTCGAATTCCACGGCAAGTTTGCTTTTTTGCCCCAACACCAACTGGACTGACTGCATCGGTTCGTCGATGGTCTTCGGCAGAGGCCCCTGGAAGGCGCGCTGTCGGACGCCGCCAAGTGGATCGGAGACGACGGACACGCCGATGCTGCCACTTCGATTCATTCGGTCTGCGTTTTGTTCGACGAATGTCTTGGACAACAAATAGTTTGTTGTTCCGCTGGGACTTTCTTCGTCCGGAATGGGAAGGGTCACCAACGATGCCAACGGGTGTTTGGCAATTCGTGAAAACGCGCCATCCAAAATGACTTTGCGTCCCACGATCTCGCGCATCGAATCATCAAAGTTCGGCAGCGCCTGCAGAATCGGGTTCGGCGAAATCGTCGCTTTTAGTTTTTCCGCCGCTTCGATCAGCGATGCCGCTTCGGAAGACGTCACGCCACTATTGAGTTTCGATTCCAAGGTTGCCAACCATGCGTTGGCAAAGTCGACGTTCGCCCAGTGTTTTTCTTCGTTAATGACAGTTCCGAAATCGATAAATTGGGTTCGATCAATGGTGCGTGTCGAAAACTCACGCAAACGATCGGAATAGACCTCCAGTGATCGCGAATGAAGCAGTGAGTCGATCGCTTCTTGACGTTGCTCCGCGACCATGCTTTCGTCTTTCAACCGAGTGAACTCGGACGAAATCCGAGAGCGGAGCGTTTCTTGTTTGGCCTTCGCGTCGGACGAATGCAGCGGATACTGGCTCGGCAAACGGGCGACCGAAGTGACCAATTGCTGCATGGCGTTGCGGTTGGCCTGGGAATTCCCGCGACTTAGAAGTTCATTGAACTGCCGTTGATACTCGGCAACCTTCCCCATCAATTCATCCGACTGACGCAACGCTTCCGCGGCCGTGTATTCGGCTTTGCGTTTTCTCAATTCATCGACCCGCGCGTGCTCGCCCGGCGTCATTGCCAATTCGTCCAACTGCGGTAACAGGATCTCGTCAATCAACGCTGGGTCATCATGACTTGCCTGTGCAATCAATTTTGTGAACCGCTCTTGCCGCTCCAGTTCGGCATCGACGACTTTTTGCGCGGTCGCTTTTAACGCCACCATCTTCGGCAACATCGCAACGTCCGGCTGTCCGGCCAACACGGAATTGAAGTAGTCAAGCGCCTCGTTGTACTGCTCGGCGGACACGAACGATTGCATCTGGTCGACGACTTCTTGTTTCGCATTCTGTTTCTCAGACGATTCCAGGAACTTTAAAACACCGATGACGGCTGCGACGACGACGACCGCCACAGCGGAGGCGATCATGATCGCCTTTCGCTTGGCCCGCTTGGCCGGTTGGCTGGCCAGCTCTTGAACACGATCGGCCAATTCCTGGGGCATCGGTTCGCCAAACTTGGACGCCTGGTCGTACGCCCGCTGGACATCTTCGATCGGCGACTCCGATTCCAATTTGGTTTGCAAATCCGCCATCGCCATTTGACGTTCGCTTTCCATCACCGCTTGTCGGTCCAGGTCTTCCAACCACTGCATCGCCGGCGCGACGGCCATTTCCAAGTGTGGCGGAACACTGACGTTGAACTTGGCACGAACGGATTGCCATTGCGATCGGATCGCCCGGGCCTTCGATTCATTACGTTGTTCAAGGGCCGCGTTGATTTGGGGCGCCAACTGATTGAGTTCCGCTTCCAAGTTGCTGCGAACGTGGGCTTCGGCGGCAAATGCCGTTTGTTCGACCAACCTTGTCGACGGCGTGACCCGCCATCCTTCGCCGGTTAATTCCTTGTGCAATAAATACAGCGACTGTGAATCTTCGTTTTCCAAAGCCTGCTTCAACTCGACGTCGATCTGCCCAAGCCGGACTTTTTCCCAGGTCTCCACGTCATCGTGCCAAACACTGCTGGACGGATCGACCCGAGCGATTTGACGGAGCGTGCGCAGCCGGATTCCCAACGGGGCTTTTGCAATGGCCAGCCTGCGGTGCCGTCGCAACAGCGCGTCCAACGGCAAACTTTCGATGATCGCTTCGTTGATCTGGGCGACGTAGTCTTGATTCAGTTTCGGGGGCAGCGGAATTCCCATGAACTGTAGAATCTCGTTCCACTCGTCCCATTCCGGAAACTCCAGGTCCGCCGCGGCGTCCAAGGCGTTGGGCGTCATTTCTACTCGCTGGATTGCTTCACTGCGAAGCCCCTTGCGCAACAACATCACGGCATCATCCAGACGCTGATTGACCTCTTGGACCTTGGTCCGATAGGTTTCCGCGAGTGGCCGCATTTCGTCTTCGGCAATCCCGTCGCGTTTTTCGAGCGCGCGCCGAATCTTGTCAACGGTCGTTGGCATGGTGAAATCTACCAGGAGAAATGAAAGCGAATCGGAACGCGTCGCTTGGGGACGCCTTTCGATTCTAGGAAAACTAATTCGGGAACCTCGACACTGTGTCCTTTTTCCAGGACTTCGAACGCTCGCTGAAGTTCGGTCGAAAACTGAGTGATTTGCCCGCAATCACTGACGACACGTACCAATGCACCCTGCTGGGTCTTGTCCAGCTGTTTTGACGACGCCTGTTGGTCCTGTAACGTCGCCACCAGCTTGATCGCTTCCTCGCCAATGTCCAACGTTCCGGCCTTTCGAATCATCGACGCAATTCGTGACTCTCCACGCCCAGGAAATGCCAATCGGAAAAAAGAATCGACCGAATCCTTCAATAATTCCGGTAACTGTTTGCTTTCGTTTTCCAGTGAATCCAACCGCAACGCCGTCCGAGATAACATAACGACATAATTCCGGTACGCCGAACGCTGCTCAGACAGGAAATCCGAGTTGGCCGAAAAATCAAATTCGGCGACCGCGACTAAATCCGACGTGTCGCGGCTGAGCAGGATCTCGGTATTGCCCAGTGCCTCCGGTACATCGGGCAACGGTTCGACGTTTAACCAGTGACTGCCAGCGGTCAGAAGCGTCGACGTGATTTGCCGTTTTTCTTTGTCGTAAAGCGATCGTGGTTCGCCGCCCCAGGAGACGAGGTTCACCGTCTCAAGTCCGGCAGACTGCCGACGCACATCGCCTGCCGGCGGTTTCGAATCCGTGTCGGTCGAAACCGGTATTAGATTGACTGAACCACGCAGTGACACCAAACTCGGAAACGGCGAATCGAGCTCGGGCGATTCCAACGCCCAAGCAAGGATTTGTTTCTTGTCATAATGCAGATTCAATACCAACGTGGTCGCCGGTTGCTGAACCGGGACGACAACCGGGGCTGCTTTGGGTTCCGGTTCAGGCGTGTACCGAGGCGTCTCCTGGACCGGATCGGGAACCGTTCCAGGCAAAATCGGAAGTCCGGCCGTCAATCGGGCGACTGTCCACGTCGCACCCAGTCCGGTGATCCCCGCCAACACACCGATTGCGATCCAAAGTTGTCGACGTGAACTTTTTCCGCTGGAAAACTCCGGCGGCAACGAAGGTGGCTCCAGCGATGGCGGCGGACCGATCGAAGCATCGTCGTCAGACGACCACGACGATTCCATCGGAATTTCATCGTATTGCTGCTGAACCGCCGTAAACATTTCGGTCGACGGTGTGCCACCCTTTTCGACGCCAACACTAACGCGGTCTACCGCAGCGGAACCTCGAAACGTTCCGCGCGCACGTTCGACCCACTGCGATGCCGTCGTGATCGATTGGTGTTTGGTCAGATTGATCGTTTTCCCACTCGCTGCCACGGCCCGCGCCTCGTCGGTCACCGATGGAACAAACCGAACCTTGCATTCCACATCCGGCGGAATGTTGGTCGCATACGTGTTGAAGGTCGCTCGCCACCGCTGGCCGGCCGGCAGCAGCGCGATCGCTTCGTCCATCAATTCCAGCAACCGATCTTGATGTTCAAGTGGATAGATCACCCACAACGGTTCGGTGCTGCCGGACGAAATGGATTCGGCTACAACTCCGCCCCATCCGGCATCGCCCGCGATTGTTTTCCACGCGGTGCAAATACGAGACTGCTGGTCACCACGAGGAATCGCGGGGCCGCTGGGCGGCGTTTCACACTGCCCCAACCATTCGCTGCGAATCACCGCCCGTTGACGCAGAAGCCACGCCGGACCGGCGGCCGGCATTTCGGCGTTGTCAATGGTTACATGATGGGCGATCTTGTTCGGTCGTCTGCTGTAATCCACACCGTAGGCCGAAATGCGCGAGATCACCGAAACGATCTGTCCGCCGAGATTCAAACGCTGATGCGAATAGGAAACGGGATTGCCCGATCCTTGCCTGATGACCGTTGCGGGCAAATGCCGGTAACTGGAAATCCCCTCCAAACGAGAAATGACGTTGATCGGCATTCCCGCCGTCGTCAAGACCGTACAGAACCCGCGACTGCCGTGGCGCAGCCCCTGTGGTGCGGACGTGTAAAGTAATTCAGTACTCAAAGGTCACTCAAGTTTGTCCGACATCCAACGGCCGTCTTCCAACGCCCCGCCGTCATCGGTAGCCCCAACAAGACCGCCCGCCCAATTGTGAAGCGCCAACAACATCGGAATCTCGACCCAATACGGCTGCATGTCTCGCGGGCGAATCCCCAACGCACCGGTGGCGGGATCAACGGTCGGACTGCTGCCACTGGCGCTGACCGGAATGAACGTCAAACTGGTCGAAAAACCTTCGGCCGCCGCGACGATCTCCGGGCAAATCTCCGACATCAATTCGCCGACTTTTCGTGACGTGTCTTTGATACGCCTGCTGTCGAGCGAGCAAAACTTTGTTCCCTTGACCGGCAAGTAAGGCTCTTCGGTCGAAACATCGGGCAACAGATTCTTCCACGCATCCCATTTGGTGACGATGATCACCAACGGACGTTGATGGAGTTCGTCATCGCGCAATCCCGCGTGCCGTCGCACACGCTGGATCGCTTCCAACAAAATCGTATCCTGCCGGATCGTCGCCTCGCGAGCCAACCGCGCCGTGCGTGACGCCATTTGTGGATCGTCCGATTTACCTTCACACGCACGTCGAAACCGTGTGTCTTGGGTCGGATCGAAACAAAAGAACAGACACTTCGAACACGCCAAGTGTCGGGTGACAGGATTGACCGTCTTGTCAGCGCCCGGAAAGAAACTTTCGCCCGCGTTGTCGTACAAACAAACCAATTTGGAAATCTCGCGGTTGCGACTGTACCGCGGATGGCTGGACAACGGCTGCAAATTGAACATGAACGGTCGAGGCAACGAAACACTGTGGTCACCCATGTTGACGATGTCATACATGTCGCCCTGCTCTTCCGTTTTCGCAAGCGCCACCGGAGTGTCCAAGTCCGGATTCATGAACTGCAATTCTTCGTACTCGTGAATCCGCGAATTGGTTTCCGCATCAACGTCACTCAGTGAAACCGCGAAACGCTTCGGAAGTGTCTGACGAAGTTTCCAGGAGAGTGACGTCAGGAAATAACTTTTCCCACAGGCCGGTGCACCGAAAATACTGAAAAACAAACTCGGGACCTGATACATCGAACGCGGAACATGCAAATGACATTTCGGACAAGCCATTCGCGTCGCGTACTGCCCCATTTCATCGATCGCATCTCCCTGAGGACTGAAGCGACTGGGAAGGAACCGTTTGGAATGCTGAAATCCCAATTTGGCATCGCCCAGCAAATCGGGATGCTCCGAAATCCACAGCGACTCCTCCGGTGCATAGGCATTCCAGCAATGGGGGCACGTCACCTTGTTTAGTAACGTCAATGCTTTTTGTTTCGACGCGGTCGGCATGCAGGACGAACGGAGATTATGAGGACGAGAAACGTTTCAGTTAACGCTCGTTCAGTTTACTCGAATTGACTTTCCATTTCCACCAAATGGAGGCCTTCGACACGGCACTTCCGAGCCCCTGAATGCCCCGTTCGGCTCCGGTAATTTCCCCACAATCGTGATCCCATGCATTTTCAGCACGAACGTGTCAGTTTTGAAGTTGCGCTTTTGCGCACCTCTGCTCGTACCTTGTCAAGACTTGGATTTAGGGTTGGGAACGTAGCGGAAGCCGTCAAGACTTTCGTGAATTGCCGGACGAATCGAAACTCTTGACAGTTTTCCGCTACCCCACCTGCCGTCGACCCTACGATCGGCTTAACGATGGCACATAGGCAGCCGCGGCTTGTGACGAACGAAGGTCAAAGAACGCGGGATGCCGTGCGAGCAAAAGAGGGAACATTGTCGCGCCGGATTCATCCAAAACGCCCAGCATTTCCGTGTCCGCCTCCGAACGAGTTCGCAAATCCAGGATCGCCCGATTCAGAGCGTTACCGAAGGGGCCGTACGGCGTGTCGACCAAGGTGGACCGGCGGTATTGGAAATACTCTTCTGAACTGCCGGGAACAATATCCATACCCAGCTGTTCCGATGCTTTGGCAAAGTCACCTTGGTCCTCATAAAAATCAACCAGAAACCCGATCACTAACTTTCGCGCGGGATGATCTTCGGCAAGTGCCGACCGATAACGCAACGCGTCGCGCTCCGCCGCCGATCCCCAGCCGAAATACCAATCGACTCGACAGCGATCTGTTTTAACCAATATCGACATCGGGTTTAATTTCGACGCCGTTCGCAACGCGTCTTTGGCCTCGGCCTCTTGCCCAATGGCCGCCAGGAACAAACCGCGCTGATACTGGATCTGCCAATTGAACTTGTACTTGCGATGCAAATCGGCAAACAGTTGCGAAGCTTCGTCAAAATGCGACAGCGATTGCCACTCCAACATGGCCTCGGCAAGTTTGGCGAGCATTGAATTTGGGTCCATCTCCAACGCTTGCGACATACTGCTTCGCGCTTTTTCAAGATGGGCCAGCGACTCTTCGGACGTATCGCTACGCGCGGCAAGATTCAATGAAGCAACGGCCATCGCAGCCAAAGGTTCACTCAAATGTGGATCTTCTTGGTGGGCGTGTCGGTAACACAACAACGCTTGGCGAAGCCCGGTCGTACTGTCGGCATCCGCATAGGCGTGGCCTTTCATCATGCAACCATACGCCATCGGATCCGGTCGCTGACGCTTTTCGCCGGTGGTCACCAACACTCGTCCAATTTGCTGGGCGATATCCGAGGCAACCGCGCTTTGAGCCAGGAATTGGTCTCCGTTCGCATTGCCGCTGTACTCGGTCACAAATTGCTTGCCACCCAACAAACTGCCGTCGCTCGCACTGACCAGCTGCCAATTGACGACCCAAACGTCTTGCTGTCCCCGAGTTTGGCTTTCAAAGGAACCGGTGACCAATGCGTCGACTCCTAATTCCTCGCCCAACTTCACATACTGCTCTCGCGTGTCGGCGATCTGCGGGCGATACGGTAGCACCGCCAGTCCGTCGACCGCTGACAACTCATTGACCAACGCCGAAGCGAGTATTTCGCCGTCGGCAATCTGGCGATCGTCCAGTGGCATTCCGTTGCGGCCGTTTAATTCCTGGCCGCTGTTCCGATCTGTCAATGTCAGCACCGCAATCGATTGGACCGACACCAAAGATTCCCGTGAATCGGCGATCGAAAAACCGCCAACCATGGCGCCCATGAATCCGCCGGCTAAAGTCGTCAAAACGTGCCGACGCATCAATCCGTCGGGGGCAAGATCGCTGTCGACGTCCGCATGACGCTGTTCGGAAAGACGTCTTGCCGTGACCAGATCCGATTGTCGCAAGCGTCCGTAAACGTCAGTTGCAGTGGGCCGCGCCGACGGATCTTTGTTCAAACATTCCCTGATCAACGCGCACAACAAACGCGACGTCGCGCATTGGGCTTCATCAAACCGAACGACGCCTGTCAATGTTTCCGCCAACCGATCCGCCGGAGTCTCGCCGGGGATCGCCTGGCGGCCATAAAAGACCTCGTACAATACACAGCCCAATCCGAACATGTCCGCCGCGCTGGTCGCCGCCTCGCCGCGCGCCTGTTCGGGTGACATGTATCCCGGAGTCCCTAAAATCATCCCCAACCGAGTTTGATTGCCCTCGGAACCGCGCCGACCATCGGTCGAATCTTCGACACGCGAAAGCCCAAAGTCGATCAACTTCACGCGCGGCCCGACACCCTCCCCAGACTCTCTGCTATCGACCACCATCACATTATGCGGCTTCAAGTCGCGATGGATCACGCCCGCCGAATGCGCCGTCGCCAAAGCACCTGCGATCTGCATTCCGATCTGACGTGTTTGATCAGCCGACATCGGACCGCTTGCCAGCCGATCTGCAAGTGTGACCCCATTCAAAAACTCCATGACCGCATAGGGCATCGTGTCCACGACACCGACGTCAAACAGCTCGACAATGTTTGGATGCGACAACGCTGCAACCGCCTTTGCCTCACGTTCAAAACGTTCGACCAATTCGGCCCGCTTCGGATCGCTGGGCGAAAGGTTCGCAAACCCCAACGTTTTGATTGCCACGGGGCGGTCAAGCCGAGTGTCAAAGGCTCGGTACACGACCCCCATGCCGCCGCGAGCAAGCACCCGGCCGATCGTATAGGGCCCGATCGCCTGGTCGGTCAATTCACGTCCAACAGCTTGCTGTTGCACACCCGATGATGTAACGTCGGATTCATCACCGCCGACCGATGCCGGCTCGACCGATGCCGGCTCGACCGATTCAACCAGTTCCGCCGCATGATCGCTGCCATCAAACGGATCGGCGTCCACCGACTGCGCATGGACTTCGGGTTGAAATGTGGCCTCGGGATGCTCTGACTGTTCTGACTTTGCAATTTCGTTGTTGCCAGCTGCTTGTTCAACTGCTGCAACTGAATCGGCGTGTTCAACCTCATCAGAATGTGTCACTTCCTCGGCCGCCCCCCAAGCATCGTCGGCCCACTGGGTAACCGCCGATTCAGACTGGGGTTGTTCGTCGGCCGCTTCCGGAGGATATGGTAAATCTTCGACGCCCCAATCCATTGCCCCCGGTTTCGACTGAAACGGAGTTGGTATCGTCGACAGAACCGGTTCCTTGGCCTGGCGTCGCCCCTTCAGTTCACTTTCAATCGCCAGCAACTCCTGTCGCAAAACTTCGACAAGTTGTCGTGACGGGGTCCGCTTTTGCTGATCCAGAAACAGCTTGACAGACTGTTCGACCGAAAGTGGTTTTGGAGATTCGAAGCATTGCTCGAACTCCAGACAGATCATGTCGATTGCCGCCAGATCGCTGGCCGATAGGTCGTCCAAATTCATCGTGTTTTCAACAGAATGTAGGGCTCACGCCGATTCGTCTGATTCACCACTGTTGGAATGCGCGGCTTCCGACCACGTCCGCCGAATCAATTGCAGTCGACGCTCGGTCGCGCGTTTGCTGAGCCCCAATCGATCTGCGATTTCATCGACCAGGAATCCATCCATCCGCATCACGGCAATCTGTCTCAACTGAGTGTCCGGCAATTGATCGAGTAAATTATTGCATGCTTCTTCGAGTTCGACACTTAAATCCGCTGTCATCTGTTCGCCGGAAACCCCGGCAATGCCTTGTGACCGTTTCGCCTCATCGACGTCCATAAAGACGGACTCGCCGCGCACCGAGCCGCCCCCGCGCTTTTGGCGGGTTTGGAACCTCAGGTGTGCGTTTACCTTTCGGCCGGTCAAAGTGATCAGTAACCCCCACAGATTGTCCGGACCAACCAGGTCGGGAAACTGATCACGCCGGATTCCCGCAATGAAACTGTTGAATGCCGACAGTGCGATGTCTTCCTCGTCGCCCGCACGTTTCAAATTCGACGGCAAACGCTTGGCCGCCAGCCGCACCAGTCGCTCGAAATACCCCTTCCACAACTCCCCGATCGCGTCGTCGTCTCCCTCCCTGACACGCTGCAATGCATCGGCAAAACGCTGGGTTTCATCAATTTGTGCGTCGTCGCCACTGGAGCCCACTGGCTGGCCTGGGGGTGTTTGGTCCATCACTCCATGATGGCGAAAGTTTGATCGGAGGCCAAGCCTGACGGGGCACCTTCCACGTCACGCTGCAAGTCATGATTGCCGGACGATTCAACGCAGCGTCAAAAACACCGGCATCCCATCCAATGAACTGTTGACTCAACCTTACAATTGGGGTGTCGTATCCGAAGCGCCAGCGGAAGGTTTCCACAACCGCAACAACCCGAACCCGGTAAGATAGGGATATTGTGGAAAAACGGTTTAACACTGGTTGATTGCCTTGCCCAGTTTGAGCGATTCGGTAATCATTTCCGACGGTGACGGTACGCGACGATGACTTGTCGCGATAAATGGGCTTGAGTCGGTAAAAAACGGGTTTTCCGGGCGACTTTTGTTCAGCGTCCCCCGTTGGCTT